>JANQSK010001006.1 GCA_028284105.1 Anaerolineae bacterium | reverse complement strand
TGCCGTTTAGGGAGAGTCGGGGCAGATTTGAGATAGACTGTCACCACATTGGCCTCGGCTTGGCACTGGACGCGCAATGTTTCCCAATGACAAAGTGGTTCGCTTTTGTCACTCCACACAATGAGGGGGCTTTTGGGATCTAAGCCACCGGTGGGGTCGATGCCCACCTGCATATGCACATCGCTTGCTTCCAGTTGCGTAGCTGGAGCCGGGTCTTCGCTAGACCATGCTTGCCCTTCTGCGCTGAACTCATAGTTGTTGCCAGGGACAGAAGGGACTTGTTGCCAAATGCCTGCTTCGTGGGTGCCATAGGGGGTAGAAAGCTGCTGGGTTAAACGGCCGTCTAGCGTAAATCCGCTAAAAATAGGCCGACGGTTTTTCCAATCGGCTGCGCCCGATTCAGGTTCATTCCACCAGGGTGCCCAGCTAAGCGCCGTCGTTAATTGGCTTTCATCACGATATGCCTCAAACGGCTTGGCAATTTTACTGTTTAGAAGAATCTCATTTCTGACCATTCTTCAATTTTACCTGAACATTTTCTAGAGCAAATGAGAGGCTAGCCATTGCTGGAGAGGTGCCATCATTTTGAGCTGCTCACTGCACAGATCAACAGCATCTGCCTGCATCAGTTGTTTTGGGGAAAGTTGAACTTTGGGATGGCTATAAATCCCCTTGTATTTAAGAAGATCGCCATATGGATGCTCTGTGTCATAGCCACGAGGTACCTTTTTATATTGTTCGCCAAGAACCTCATAGTCAGAATCGCTGTTGATGGCAGTGACAATTTCACTAAGCAATTGTCCGTGTTTGGGTTCATTGACAACTTCACGATAGCGTTCTAGCTGGTTCTTATCAAAGACAAACTGACCCGCCATCAAACCCATGCCATGCCTATTCATTTGAAAGCCAAAGCCGGGAGAGACCGTTTTTTTACCAGCCCCTTCCCACCACATGGCGCTGATGTTTGTTTTATAAGGTGTTTTGTCTTTGCTAAATCGAGTATCTCGATGAATGCGCATTAAAGAGCCACTGCCGTTTGTCTTGGTATCGTATCGAATGTTCGGAACAATAGATTGAAGCTTTTCCCCCACAGCAACAATGAACGCTGTGGTCGGAGCTAGCACAGCGTCTTGGTAACGATTTTTATTGGCTTGGAACCATTCTTTGTTATTGTTTTCTTCAAGATCAATCAAAAATTGAAACGCATCTTGTGGGAATCCAGAAAAATCACTCATCTTAACGATTTCCTTGTTTGTATTTTGTGGTGGTATGTGGCTATATCGAAATTGTATTTTAGAACAAATGTTCGTTTTATTGTAGCATAATCGAGCTAAATTGTAAAAACGGTATTAGAAATTTCTGAACCAACGTTAATGGCATTGACGGCCGTTTTCTCTAGAAGTATTATATGAGCATCCCCCCCCTAGGGGGGTAGGTAAAAATCATGAATGATAAAACAAAAAAATCCGTCAAACAAAGATTAGCAAGCGCGTCAGGCCACATCAAAGGGATTGAGCGCATGGTCGAAGAAGATGTTTATTGCATTGATGTCATTAAACAAATTCAGGCTGTTCAAGCTGCCCTTAACAAAGTGAGCACCATGATGCTTGAGAATCATCTGCGAACCTGTGTCACAACGGCCATTCGGGGAGATGACCCGGATGAGCGTGAAACGATGCTACAAGAAATCACTGGCGTCTTTGATATGACGAATAAAATTTAAGTGGAGAACCCATGTCTACAAAAACATTTACTGTACCAACCATCAGCTGCGGACACTGTACAAACACCATTGAATTAGAATTAGGCGATTTGGCTGGCGTAACGGCCGTTAAAGCCGAAGAAGGATCCAAGCAAGTCACCGTTGAATGGGGTGACCCCGCATCTTGGGAAAAAATTGAAGCGTTGCTGGTTGAGATTAATTATCCTCCAGCATCTTAGAGGAGAGTGATGAGCGATGTTTGATCGCTCGATCCTCTGTAAATAAAGATGTCTGAAAAACAAATTACATTTCCCGTGATTGGCATGACCTGTGCCAATTGCGTTGCGGCTGTGGAACGAAACGCTAAAAAAGTAGATGGCGTGACAGAAGCGGCCGTTAATTTTGCCAATGAAAGATTGACCATCTCGTATGATCCAGCCGTTGCGAAGGGGCAAAAGCTCACCGATGCTGTGGTTGCCAAGATCACCCGTGCTGGAT
>JANQSK010001003.1 GCA_028284105.1 Anaerolineae bacterium | reverse complement strand
CTGCGGCGTTAAACACGATCGTTTCTTGTTTTGAAATGTTGGTGGCAATCACATGTAAATCTCGAAACCCTCGTGCTTTAAAGTCTGCAAAGGTGGCACGGCCGTTTCCATCACACTGTTGGGCAATTACTTCATTAAGCCACTCATACCCATGATCGTGACCATGCAGGCCATATTGACGCAGAAACCGGCGCATGGCGTCCCAATTACTGACCAATCGATTGATTTGAGATTCTAAAAATTGAGGAGGATCCCAAGCAATATCTTCAATTGATTTACGAGTAGGCACCTTGCTTAAATCAACAGATTGAAAGAGTTTAATTGTTTCATTAGCGGGAAGCCGGAAGCTAAGCAGGGTTGCAGTTAAAGCCCCGGCAGATGTCCCAGCAACCCGTTCTATTTGCGACAATATCCCAGTTTCTTCTAACGCTTTGATGGCACCATGATATGCCAACATGCGCACGCCACCCCCTTGAAACACTAGGTTACGAAATTGATACTTTGTTGACATTTCTGCTCCTCAAAACGAATTTCAGATAATAAGTTTATCAATAGGCAGCACCATTTCACAAAATTTGACTACAATAGTGACACGATGCGACGACATTCAACTCCCTTATTTTATCTTTTATTCTTATTTTTTATTGCTGGATGTACATTTCTTTCAAATCAACCAGCTCCAAGCAATGCAATTCTTATAGAATCACCCGTAGAACCACCCGCTTCAAGCAATGAGCCCA
Organism: Anaerolineae bacterium; assembly: GCA_028284105.1. Classification (GTDB taxonomy): domain Bacteria; phylum Chloroflexota; class Anaerolineae; order Promineifilales; family Promineifilaceae; genus QQUD01. Next base: position 4,655 of record JANQSK010001003.1, on the reverse strand, counting down.
CTATTCCATCTCCAGCAACGGCCGTTTTGACATCAACCCCATTTTGCTCAGATGGCCTTTTAATTTCCAATACGGCTCAAAACGTGCCTAAGTATCAGCTTCAAATCATTCAAACTTATCCCCATGATCAAAATGCATTTACACAAGGTCTTGTCTTTCATGATGGACAGCTTTACGAAGGAACAGGTCTCAGAGGGCAATCTACTGTGCGACTTGTTGAGCTTGAATCGGGACATGTACAAAAACAAGTTGGGATTGATGCGTCTGAATTTGGTGAGGGAACGGCCGTACTCAACAACAAACTCTATCAGCTCACTTGGCAATCTCAGAAAGGGTACATTTACGATTTAGAAAACTTAGCGCCTATTGGCACTTTTAACTATACAGGGGATGGCTGGGGCTTAACCACCAATGGTCAATGTCTCATCATGAGTAATGGTTCATCTCAAATTACTTATCGTGACCCACAAACATTTGAAATATTAGGGACCCTCATCGTCAAAGAAGGTGAAAAAGAGATTCATCTGCTAAATGAGCTTGAATATATTAATGGAGAAATTTGGGCTAATATTTATAGTAGTCCATTTATTGTTCGAATTGATCCTGAAACGGGTCAGGTGCTTGGCTGGATTGATGGCTCACCGCTTGTCAAAATGGTTCAGCCAAGAAACAGTGAGGCCGTCCTAAACGGTATCGCATATGATGCAGAAAACGGCCGTATCTTCCTCACCGGCAAGCTCTGGCAAACATTATTTGAAGTTCAATTGATTCAAAATTAGGGGAGATTACTCTACAACTGATTCTTGTAAAGTTTCAGGAGACGTCTCATTTTCTGGCCAGTTAATGGGAATCACAATATGGAATTCACTGCCAGGGAAGGCGGTTTCATCATGGCCACGGCTTTCAACCCAAATACGGCCGTTGTGTGCCTCAATAATCCCTTTCACGATGGCCAATCCGAGTCCTGGGCCACCCCCTTTGAACTGGGTCTTACTTGAAGAATGGAGTGATACTTCACCAGTTTGATAAAACTTAGTAAAAATCAGCTCACGCATCGCTGAATCAATGCCAATCCCCGAATCTTTGACAACAATCTCAACACTAGATGACAACACGCCACCAGCCAACTTGTACCGCTGCCCAGAAATCGAAATGTGTCCGCCATCAGGTGTATATTTCACCGCATTGATCAATAAATGGTAAAACACCTTCTTCATCATATCAGGATCAGCATAAATCATCGGCACATCGGGCATCTCTTCAACCGTTAAAGTGAGATGTCTGTCTGACATGAGTTCAAAAAGATCATCTAAAACCATTTTGACCATCGCAGGAATTGATAGTTGAGAATGGAAAAGATTGAGCTCTTTATTTTCAATTTTAACCACATCTAGCATGCTATTGATGATATCTGCCAAACGACCAGACCCCGTTTCGATCCCCTTCACCAACGTTCGACGCATCTGATCTTCTAAAATAATCTTGTCTTGCAAGAGCATCTGAGTGTAGCCATGCAAAATGGTGAGCGGGGTACGCAATTCATGCGAAACAACACTAATAAAGTCAGACTTATTCCGATTGAGCTGTTCAAGCTCTTCATAGGCAATCTGAATCGCTTCGGTTCTTTGCCGTACTTCATACTCAAGTTGTTGATTAAAACGCGTGGTCTCCTCATAAAGTCGCGCATTTTCCAAAGCCAAGGCGGCCTGACCAGCAAATGTGACAGCCAATTCCACTTCTGGTTGTTGGTAAGGATTAAGTGTTTCACGGGTCAGGGAAAGCATCCCAATGACCTCACCTGATTGAAGAAGGGGAACACCTAGCCAAGAACGGGCAGGTGTTAAAGAGCCTACGGATTGCCAATCAGGGTGCTCAAGTGCATCATTAAGTGAATACGGCCGTTTTGTTTCTACAATTTGCTTAAAAATACTTTCATTCTCAAGCTGCACAAAAATATCCCGAGGTTGCAATGAATCTGGAAATCCACGGAAGGCGACAAACTCGAGTTGATTATCACTCTGCACCAAAATTGCCGCACGATCATAATGCACCAATTCGACCAATCGCTCAAGAATCATATCAATGATTGCATCCCATTCAAGCGTACTGGCCAAAGCATTCCCTGTTTCCTGAAGCGTTTCAGCAAATCGACGGGCTGAGCGTTCGCGTTGATATGAGAGCGCATTGCGAAGGCTATTGGCAAATTGAGAGGCTAAAAGCTGGAGATGCAAAACGTCTTCAGCATCAAACCCATGAATCTGTTGACGCTGCAGAGATAAAACACCAAAGATATTTCGACCATCTCGTAACGGTAAATCAAGCTGACACCCAACATTATTTTCGGGATCTAGTTGCGTGTAAAGCGATTCGTGATGAACATCTTTCGTATGTCGATAACGGCCGTTATTAATCACCCAGCCAATCAAATTGGACTCATCATTTGGAAGCTCAAGCGAATGAGTTAACACCTTTCCACTTGATCTTGCACGTAACTCCAATACTTTTTGGTCTCTATCTAAGAGAAATAGATTCACTTGGTCAATTTCAAACTGTTCAGCAATTAAATCTACTGACTGATCAAGCAACTCATCGATAACCAAAATAGAGCCAATCTGCTGCACAATGCCCTGACTCTTCTCTAATTGTTGGGCTCGATATTGAAGCTCATCTTGCCGTTTTAAATCTTGTCGACGTAGCCATTCAAACCGCTGATGGGCATCACGTCGCACAATAAAAACCACAACTGCCGCTGCTGCTCCAACAAATAAAATAAATCCAAAGTAAAATACGGAGCCCTCTAACAAGCGCCATGCAATCAAATACCAGCTGGCAAAGGTCATCACCATCATAAATGAGAACCATCGAATCGACAGGAAAAACTGTGATGCACCAATCATGACAAACAGAAGAAAGATAGATTGTCTCATCTCACGAGAAATGGAGAGATAGTAAAGCGCATTAAACACAGCAAACAATATGATGGAAAACAAAATTAAATTGGCAAATTTAGGAGGGACAGGACTCCGTCGAAACAGAACAAAGAGAATAATACCCATAATCCCAATGGTTACATTAAGCTGAATCACATCTGCAGCTGCTCGAATCGCCGGAATAAGCGCAAAACAAACAGCAAGCGTCAAATGATAGATTGCCAAAACAGCAGACACCATTGTTAATTTGTCAGCGACGCTTTGATTAAATGCAGGTCTGAAAAGGCGCGAATTTTCAATTAAATTCTGAATCCGCTTATAGAGAGGAACATGGGCAAATCGGTCTGCCGATTTGGCAGGCGCTTCATACTGCGAATTGGGGGATACCCTTGGGGGTGAGGTATGCTTAGAGTTACGCACTAAAAAAATTACAGAGTGTCTTTGCAAATACCAATAAAAAATTTTTTTGTACTTCTACTCTATATTAGGTCTTCTTGCTTACCTTGATTATTAAGTGTTCCGAAGTTTCTAAATTGAAAAACATGTTAGCGAAAGCTTCGGAACCTCGAGAAAACAAAGTTTTTAACCCCCATTTGATTCAAAACAGGAACTTCATTTCACTTACGTAAACTCGAGTTGATTTTTACTCACACTTAACCTAAGGTACTATAAATCATTGTACGCCAATTCACTTCACCACAAAAGCTGAAAAAATAAAGGATGTGTGAAAATTGTTTACAGTTCGCCCAATTGATGTAAAAGATGCCCCCCACTTACATCAGATCATGACCAATCCCAAAGTTTATTCTACCCTTACACGCGTTCCATCGATGGAATTAACTGAAGTCGAGAATTGGATCAGAACACCGATTAACGGCCGTTATCGTCTCGTCGTCGAAGCGGATGGCAAAGCGATTGCGCAAGGGTCGCTTACTCATAATCAGCGCGGCAGGATGCACCATAGTGGAAATTTAGGGATGTATGTTTCACCACACTATTGGGGGCAAGGTGTCGGAACGCTACTCTTGGGTGGGCTGCTCGATTTAGCAGACAATTGGTTAAATCTTAATCGTGTCCAGCTTGAAGTATTCACTGAAAACAAAACTGCCTTCAATCTTTATCAGAAAGCAGGATTTGAGGTAGAGGGTCTTAGCAAAATGATTGCTTATGGAAATGGCAAGTGGATGGACGAATATGTCATGTCTCGGCTCCGAAATATCCCTAAAGCCACCGAACCCCCTGAATGGACACCACCTCCAAAATCAACAAAATCCATTGATTCGGTATCGATACGGCCGTATCTTGCATCAGATATTCCTCAAATCCATCAATTGATGACATTTCCAGATGTCAGTCGAACAACCCTTCAAATTCCAGCTTATGAGCTCAGTTTCTATGAAAGGCGTCGAGACCCCAGTCCAAATAATCATCGTTTTGTAGCCGTACACAACGAGAAGATTGTGGGACTCGTCTCCATCCAAGTCAATCAAAACCAACGAATGGCCCATAGTGCTGGCTTAGGCATGTCAGTACATCCTGAATATTGGGGCATTGGCGTGGGTAGCAAGCTTATGGAAGCCATACTCGACACGGCCGATAATTGGCTCAACTTGAAGCGGGTTGAGCTTGATGTAAACGTTGACAATCCTGGGGGCATTCGACTGTATGAAAAATTTGGGTTTGAAATAGAAGGAACGCGCCGATTACACACTTATGGAAACGGCC
>JANQSK010001002.1 GCA_028284105.1 Anaerolineae bacterium | reverse complement strand
TGCCGTTTCCCGTTCATCGGTCTCCCATATAAAAGATGGGGTCGAGTTACCGGTTCTGATCCAACCATATTGGTTCTCCCCTTTCTGGAGATTATCGCCTCGGGTTGAATTCGGATCGTTAACAAGTTCAACGGAATAGGTTGTGTTTCTTATCTTTTTATCGGACGCCCATAAAGGCCCAACAATACCAGCAATGGTGGCAAAATCACCACTTCTAAACAGTTGAACTCGCGCTGGCAATGTCATATCTATTTGGTTACCTACGATATAACCATCCGATGGATTCACTAAGCTAATATCTGGAACACCTGCTTCCATAATAAATTCATGATCGAGTTGAACCACAGGCGTATTGTCGTAAATCAAAATATTAACGACCTTCGTTAATAACCCTGTAATACCACCACATAACGTGTTGGCGGTTTTATCTTCCTCATCAACTTTTGCGAGGCTACAGATCAGGGCAGTCAGTGCGTCGATTGCGCCAATAATCGCCACAATAAGGACGCCAATTCCGGGTATAGCCCCAATGATTGCCAAAATAACAGCCACAATAATGGCGGCAATCAGATTACCCACAGCCAAACGATTTGCACGGACAGCCCCATCATAGCCACCCTGTTTTGCCATTTGGGCAAAGAAGAAGCCAAATGTCACCCCAATTTCAATAATCACACCAATGCCGGCCGTAATCTTCGACAATTTAGTCAACCTGCTGGCTAGCAACTTAACACCAGATCCAAAGCTACCAGCCACTTTGGCTGCCCCTTTAAGCTGCTGAATCGAAGTAGCGATGGTGCCAATTTGTTGCACGGTATCAATGGTTGTGAAAATAACCCCAACTGCTGACACAACAGATGAATTACCCTGTTGCACAGCAACATGAATGGCAACAAGCCCTCCTTGAACACCCAAGGCAACCAAGCCAGTCGCTGCTACTCGTTTCCAGCGCCAGCTTGTCTTTTTCATTGTTTTGACTTGTTTAACAATTTGACCATCGTCTCCTGTAACATTAATTTCTACAGGATTTCCATTGCTATCTGTTAACGGCTTTATCCTTGTCTTTCCAAGGTAGGTATTTGCCTTTAAGAAACTTTTAACATCCTTACTCTCTCCAACCTCTACAATTTTTGCTCGTAAAAATTTGTGGTCGGTTAACGTTCGTTTTATATAGTTAAAAGTTTCAATTTTATTGATAGCCCCTTGATAAACAGCATTTGATTGATTTTTCAAATCAATTAAAGAATCGCCAGAAAAATGTTTAATTACATTCCGTGTTTCTTTATCAAATCCTTTCTTCCACCAAACCTTAATCGCCACTTCCTTGACTAATAGAGTTGTGACGGTTTTAGCTAGACCCCCAACAAATTGACCCTGTTCTGTCGCCTCTTGCGCTAATGCATCATCCGTTTTCACCCATCCAGCAGGCAAAGCAACATTATTTCTTGCCGCTAAATTATTGACCCCGTTGAACATCACAAATAGCAGGCTAACGGCATATGCTTCATACCCTATCTCAGCGGCTTCACCCGCGTCTTCACCAACCAGCGTTCTAACTGCTAACTGTCGGTCGCTTTCGGAGCGATCCCGAAGATGTTCCTTCCAATAATTTTCGGGGGTTAAGGCTTCCCAAGGAAGCGGACTATTACTTGGCGCATATTGTCGTGCTGCCATAGACATAGAGACAAATGTATCCGTCACCTCCCCACTGAAAGATAAAGCGGTAGACGGTCCTGTATTCAAGCCATCGCTTAAAGATATCACGCGAGATGTATCTTCACGTACAACCAAAAATAGAGGTGTGGTGTACGTATTTGAAGATGCAACTGTTAAAAATGTATCCGTTAGAATTTGATTTATCTCATTGGGAATGGCCCCTAATTGGCCTTCATGACCATAGGTTACGGTATTCACGCGTAGTGCATCAGGGGAAACACCCCAAAGCCTCACATCATTCGTATCTGTGATCCAACTATTGGCTACATCATCAAATCGATTTTTAATTTCTTGAACTGTGATATCTCGATTGCCGTTATTATCTGCTTTGGCGCCGATAAAATTATCACTTAGCCCACTCACAACACCCCATAATTCCTCTTCATAGTATGTATCTGAGGGGGATGGTATCTGGTCAGGCTTTTCATAAATAACCGCAGCTTCACCGCCATACTGTTCGCTCACTTGGAGCCCAGCGACATAGAAATCTTCTTCATAAACATGCACAATCTGGCTTTGGTTACTGGGATTTATCACCTCAACCATCCAAACCAGGCGAACTTGATGAGAATCTCCCCATCCCATGGTGTCAGGTTGATAAAACATGCGTGCCTCAAAAGCTACTGGAGAGCCATCAATTGGATTAGACACCATCACAGGCGGCACATAAGCAGCTAATGTTCCCTGATCATCAAGCTTGCGGAATGAGATTCCGAAGGAGTCCATGATATCAACATCGAGCCAGGCCGTAATGGGTGTGGTTGTTGTAATCGGAGGCGCATTATTAATTTTAGGTAGTCCAGGATATGTTCCATTCTCAAATGGAATCGTAATTTCAACGAGTGGGGTTAAGCGTAAATCACCATTTGCTGATGTACCACTTGTACCAAACGTATTCGTGATACCTGTCTGAATTTGCCCTTCGGTGTCATTATCTGCCCAATCTAGAACATTCATAGATTGCCAAAGGTGTGCAGGTTTTTCAGGGCGTAATTGAAGATCAACAAATAATGGTTGACCCACCACATAGTCATTAATGTCAATTTTGAGGGTTTCAGTGATGGCTGTGTGGCAATCATAATCAGTCGAACATCCATTGCTTAAAAGACCACCTGACAAAACAGAATTGGGTGAATTGTCAACCTGATCGGGTACTCCATCCCCATCATTATCATAGTCTAATGCATCAGGTTCCCCGTCCCCATCGCTATCTTGACATTTCACATTATTATTGGCATTTACATTGGTTAATTCAGGGCATTCATCCCCATCGAGCAAGCCATCCCCATTGCTATCGGGTTGATTGGGGTTGAGATATAGTCGTTGAGTGCCAGTCTCATTGAGGAAGCCTCCAATTTCGATCGCATCTAAAATACCGTCTCCATCTGTATCGTTCGCATTAAAATCGAGACCCAGTTTAAATTCAATACCGTCTAGCAACCCGTCATCATCACTATCTGGATCAAGCGGCTGATCGACACTCTCACCAACGACGACTTCAAACAAATCAGACAACCCGTCATCATCACTATCTGCATCTTGCGGGTCGGTGCCAAGCGCTATTTCGACATCATCTGACAAGCCATCATTGTCGCTATCCACTGGATCTGTCACTTGGGCGAGCGGCAATTGAAGCTCACTTAACACACTGTCGTAATATGTGGAACTTGTGAGATCGATTTCAGTTGATTCGGCCGTTTCTAAGGGGTCAGTGGTGAAATCAAATCCGCCTGTTAAATTATCCAGCACAATCTGTTGGGTTTCTACAGCGGATGGTTCATCATTGTTAAAACTTTCCTGATGGGTCAGAATGTTGTCAAAACGAGCGCCAGCCGCATGTAAGCTACTCGCTTCCAACATTGGAGACACTACCATCATCGTTGCCAAAACGGTCAAAATAGGCCGATAAATCGCATTCAAACCGGCGTTGTAAAGGAATAAAAAGAAGCCAATGCCACCAAGTATGATAGCAACGGCCGTTCCCATTTCTCGAAGAATCTCAGCCCCATTCAACGCAAAACGGCCTTGAAGAGTGGCCGCCTGCGCTACAATCGATTGATCCCAACCGGAAAAATCTGTTGTGAAACTATAATTTACCTGTTCGCTTTCATCTGGGGGAAACGTTAAATCAACAGATAATCTTAGCGGAAGGCCACTTCTTTTGACCCACAACTCACCTTGTCCTTCCATATTCATATAATGGTCGGCAACATCAAGATTAAATCCTGGTGGCAAAGCTCCTTTTCTGCGCATCTCCGATTCAAACTGATTGCGCATAAACTCTGCAAAAGTCGGTCCGCTCACGTCAAATTGATAACGGTCATATGTTTGTCCCGCTCGCGACTCCTGTCCGAGATGTTCAACATTTTCTGCAGCAACAAGGAAGCCCAAACTATCTTGACCA
>JANQSK010000993.1 GCA_028284105.1 Anaerolineae bacterium | reverse complement strand
GCGCTAAGCCATTCCCCTATGACGGGGCAGCCGTACGTGTTGCTGCATACGATCAAACTATCCGTGATGATGGCACCATCAGTCGCTGGGATGATGCACCACTTGGTATTGCTCAAGGCCATTTGGCTAGAATTGTGAGCAAGCATAATGTGGACACCATTCTCAGTCCATCAGATTCAACCAACCACGGCATTACGTCGATTCCTCTTCTTTCTATCCGTAATGAACTGAGTTATCGGCTTAAGGATAGCTTGAAGTTAAAAGGCATTGAACTCATTGATGTTCAATTGAGCCGAGTCGAGCTGCCCGATGAGGTGTCATCACAATACATCAAATATTGGCAATCTCAATCAAATGCTCGAATCCGGCTTAGCTTGGCGGATGGAGAAGCCACCGCGCTTGAAGAAAAGGAATTGGCACAGGCTGAAGCAGAAATGTCAATGATTCAGGCCATTTTGGAAGGTGTGCAGCGCGCAAAATATGCTAATAACTCAGCAAACATGCGGGATGTTGTTGCGTTACGGCTGGTTGAAGCGCTTGAAAAAATGGCAAGACAAACGCAGCAAACGGCACAAGTTCCGGCGATGCCGAGCTTGTTAACACAAATTGATTCATATCGACAACAGTTGGGTGAAGGGACGCCACTACTTGAGATCGAAGAGACGGAAAATCAAGAGGAACTATAGGGGACATCAATGGGTGAACATATTTTAGTTATTGGCGCTATTTTATTAGACGTCAAAGGGAAGCCGGTCGCTGGGTTAGAACCTGGTACATCCAACCCAGCAGGAATTCGTGTAACACGTGGTGGAACAGCTCGAAATGTTGCGGAAAATCTCGGTCGATTGGGCGCCGATGTCAAACTCATGTCTGCCGTAGGGAATGATGTGACGGGCCAACGCTTAATTGCCCAAACCGCAGATGCCAATGTGGACGTTGAGTATGTTCAGGTGATCGAAGATAAGAACACTGGGGCCTATATGGCTGTTTTAGAAACAGATGGCTCCCTCTCTGTGGCGATGGACGACGTCAGCGTCCTTGATGCGATTACACCGGGCTATTTAAACCAGCATCGACGCCTTTTCCGTGATGCGGATATGGTCATGATGGATGGGAGCCTTTCCAGCAGTGCCATGAATACGATTGTGCGTCTTTGCAAGCAATATGATATTCGGTTAATTGCAGATCCTTCCTCTACTCGATTGGCGGAACGGTTACGGCCGTTTCTTGATGATATCTATCTTATTGTTCCCAACGAAAAAGAAGCGGCAGCGCTATGTCAGTTTGATGTCCTTCAAAAAGATCCCGATAGCATGCTACATCTTGCACGCATGTTGGTTCAAGATGGTGTCGACAATGTGATTGTAACCCTGTCTGACTTTGGTATCGACTATGCGACATCAAATGAATCAGGTTATATTCCCCCCAACTATAGTGAAATGGTCGACAGCACGGGTACGGGTGATGCTGCAACAGCGGCTATCATGTATGGCTTATGCAACGGCATGCAAACGATAGAAGCGATTCGTTTGGGTGCAGCAGCGGCTGGATTAACGTTGCAATCGAGCGAAACGGCCGTTCCAGACCTCAGCCTCGACATGCTGTATGAGCATCTGATTGTATGAGTAACTGGATTGGCCTCATTATTTGCTTCGGCTATGTCTTCGCTATTATTGGCTTAGCCGAAGGTTTGAGACGCTGGCGTGGCTACACAATTGATTTTACGCGCAAGGTCATTCATATTGGCGTAGGAATGATGAGCTGGGGGCTTCACTTTCTGTTTGACAATCCGTGGTTTTTTGTCGTCGCTTGCCTGGCTTTTGTGGTAATCAACTTATTAGATTGGAAATATGGCTTGATCGCCTCTATGGCGAGTGCAGATGATTCGAATCTAGGCACGGTGTATTTTCCGTTTGCAGCTGGCGTAGTGGCTTTACTTTTCTGGGAAACACCTCCACTTATGGTCGCTGCTTTAATGCCTTTGACATGGGGAGATGGCTTAGCGCCTGTGGTGGGCAAACTATACGGCCGTCACCCTTACTACATTCACAAGCACAAACGAACGCTTGAAGGCTCCTTAGGCTTTTTTGTAGCAGGGTTTATTTTTACCTGGCTAGCGCTGTGGGTCATTCCTGGCATGCCTGTGATTTCACCCATGGCAGCTTTGCTTCCCGCCTTTATTATCACATTTGTGACAACGATTGTAGAAGCGGTCTCGATTTGGGGACTAGACAATTTGACGATTACGGCCGTTTCGATTGGAATATTGGCCTTCTGGCCGTTTGTTTAATTTGGGGTGTTAGCGTTTAGGGAGTTTCCAGCCATCTTTTCCGATTAGAGGGACAAATCGGACGGGAGCCAATCTTTTTTTACTAAATCTAAATTTGCTTTTTCGGGTAATTAGCACAAGGTGCTGTTTTTTCTCTTTGCCAACAGGCAGAATAAGACGGCCGTTTATGGCGAGTTGTCTTGGCAACTGAGGAGGCACTTTGGGTCCACTTGCCGCTACCGTAATGGCATCATAGGGTGCATGAGCCGCTAAGCCGACTGTGCCATCTGCATCAAATACCGTGACATTATCATAGCCTCCCTTTGCAAGATGATGACGAGCGTAGGTTGCTAGTTCTGGATGCCGTTCAACGGTAAAGACGTGCTTGGCAAGCTGACTCATCACTGCCGCAGCATAGCCTGAACCTGCCCCGATTTCCAAGACGGAGTCTGTTGGTTTCAGTTGAAGATATTCGATCATTTTGGCAACAATGTAGGGTTGGGAAATTGTTTGTTCTAATAATAAAGGAAGCGCCCGGTCAAAGTATGAAGCGGCTCTATATTTGGGAGGCACAAATAGTTCGCGCGGCACGGAGCGCATGGCATTGAGAACGGCCGTGTCTTGAATGCCTCTGGCGACAAGCTGAGACTCAACCATTTCTGCACGCAGCTTGTCAAAATCTGGAAGAGGGTCAGCCATCCAAAATGTCTCGAATTTGGTTGACATGCATTTGGTCATGTCCAACCAAAAAACGGCGAATGATCTCTTCTAGGGTGTAACGGCCGTATGCGGGATGCTGGCATTCAAAAGCAAGATGGCTTGGTTCGAGCGAGTCGAGCGCTTTTGAAACCTTTGCATAACTATCTTGTATTGACGTTTCAAGCTCAGGTAATGTTCGAGTGTTTGCTTTTTCAATGGTCTCAAGGCGGCTTAGATCGGTTAACGGTCGACCAAATGCCCCACCTTGTTCTGCCGATAATCGTTTCACCTCACCAGCATAAAAGGAACGGCCGTCTCCAATATGTGCCAAAATAGTTGCTGGTGTCCACCCTTCAGAATCTGCTTTTTGGTACAGAGCCTCTTTGTCTGATTTCAGGAAGTCTAAAAATGCAGATTGGGATGTATTGATGCGTGTTTTGAATGCATTTAGTGCAGAGACGTTGTGTAGAACAGAAAGGAAATGAAGCCAACCATCAATATGACTTTGACGATCCTCTTGGTCTACTTCCGAATCGGTATAGTGACCATGTTCGATTTGTAACAGGCTCCCTACCTCATCTGGCTCGATGGTAAGGACAACGTTTCGCTGTGGTAAATCAGGTTGATGGTCCCAATTCCAGGTAAACGCGAGGGTTGATGGTGGAGAAACGGCCGTATAGTTGCCGCGCAACGTCCAATTCATAGCGGGCCAGCTGATTTCATAAGCTCCGCCTTCTACAACATCCGTTTGGGCCTGTTGAGACCACCAGGTGGTTAATATTTTAGGTTGTGTAAATGCATCGAAGAGCTGTTGGGGTGATAAGTCAGGAAAAGCTGCGGTGATAAGTACGGCCGTATTGTCTTTAGAGACGTCTTGAATCTTACTCATTTAAAAATTCCTTTACTAAGGCTAAAAACTCATCCGGCTTTTCGCGGTGCAAAAAGTGACCGGCACCTTTGACGATCTCGTATCGATAGGGTCCCGTAAAAGCATAAGGTGTGCCTGCCATGAGATCCGCATTCATCGCACCGTCCACATCCCCGACGATGGTGAGGGTTGGCACAGACGTCTTTCCATTAGCCAGCTTCTGAATGTTAGAATCGGTGAAACCACTCGAAAAAGACCAGTAGTACCCCAAAACAGCCTCTAAAACCCCTGGCTGAGCCAATGCCTCTTTCATTTGTTCTGTTTCAGATGCTGGGAAATCCCAAGTGGGTGACCATCGCCGATAAATTTCGTCAACGTATTCAAAATTGTTGCGACGGAATTTCCGCTTGGTCAAGCCACGGAACTGGAAGGTAATAAAGTGTCGTGCTGCCCACATGCCTGACAGGGATGGCTTGAGGGCTCGAGGATGAGGAATCGCAACAGTAATCATTTTTCTGATTTTTTCAGGTGCAATATTGGCGGCGGTGTAAGCGGCCATGGCACCCCAATCGTGCCCAATCACAATAGCTGGACCGTCACTGAAGTGATCAATAAATCCCAACACATCGTTACCTAAATCAACGGGTGAATAACTTTTATTTTCGGGAATGCCTGTTGGATAATACCCTCGCGTATAGGGTGCAATGACGCGATAGCCAAGCTGCGAGATTGTTTCGAGGGTGTCGGACCAGGTAACGGCCGTGTCTGGGAAGCCGTGAATACAAAGAACGAGGGGGCCTGTTCCTGCTTCAAGGTAGGCAAATTCGACGCCGTTAATTTCAATTTTGTTGGGTATGGTCATTCTCACACTTCCGTTTTATCTATATAAAGGAAAAGGTTAATTGTTCGTAGAAATTTATTTTCTTGCGCCAATGCGTTGAATGGCTTGATAAATGGCTTCGGTGCCAAATGCCATCGCCTCAACTGGGATACGCTCATTTGCCGCATGGATCAATTCAGCAAAGTTAAAATTGTTTGGGAGCTGCATGGGCAAGAAGCCGTAAGTTTGGATGCCAAGTTTTGCAAAGTGGCGGGCGTCAGTAACGGCCGTTAATAGTAATGGAATTGGCGTGCCTTCAGGATCTGCTTCAAGCAGCACCTTTGCTAATGTTTCAAATTCGCCCATGTTGAGATTCGATGGGCCCGGATCAAATCTAAGAACTTCAATATCTAGATCTTTTCCTAGAAGATCATAAAGTTCATTTTTGACATCGTTAGGCGTAAACCCAGGCAAAATCCGGCAATCCAAATTCAGCAGAATCTCGCTGGGAATAACATTGTCCTTTTCACCCCCGTTCACGATCGTTGGGCTCACTGTGTTGTGTAGTAAAGCGCTAAGCGGTTTCCCAACCTCTCCCAACATATTCAAAATACGAGGTGACAGTAATGGATTCGTCAGCTGGCTAAACATCAGTTTTGGTATTCCTGATAATCCGGAAGCAATGGCATCAAACATTAACTGAGCTTCTTTCGTCACATGCATGGGCAACTTCTTTTTATCCAAAATGGACAAAACGCGTCCTAATTTGGCCATTGCCCCTCCTTGAATAGGCATTGCGCCGTGTCCACCTGGACCACTGAGCTTGATTTGAACCATGCTCGTCTGTTTTTCGGACACCATGATGGGATAAAAACGCTTCCCAGCTATTTCACTACTAAAACCGCCAAACTCCCCTAAGGCATATTTGACACCTTCAAATAGTTCGGGATGATCATCAACCAAAAACTTTGCACCATATTCGGCCCCTGCTTCTTCATCACTTAAGATGGTTAAGATCACGTCACCAGGTAGCGAGGCTCCCTCTTTTTTCGCTTTAATGAAGGCGGCCACCAGCATGGCAACGCCCCCTTTCATATCAAGCGTACCGCGCCCCCAAATAAACCCATCACGGATTTCCCCTGCAAATGGCTCCACTTCCCAATCTTGGCTGGCTGTGGTGACTACGTCTATATGCCCTTGCAAAAGTAAAGGCGGAGCTTCTCCACGTCCTTCTAGTCGAGCAATGAGGTTTGGACGCTGATCGTCTTTTGCCACAATCATGGTTTCGATGCCAGCATCCTGCATCAGAGTGTTGATGTATTGGACACAAGCTAGTTCATGGCCAGGTGGATTCGTCGTATTAAATCGAAGCAGATTTTGGAGTAGTTCAACTGGTTTTTTATAAATTTCGGAACTCATATTGATTTGAAGTTTTGGTTATTACATTTCAACATCAAGCAACAGGCCCAATTGGACTACTGCAGCGTGAAGCGCATCTCGATGTTCTAGTTTGACGGTGGCAGCTAGATTGCCAAGGCTTTCGCCAATAAAATCGCGCGTTTTGGGATTGGTTCGCAAGGTTTGCATAATTTCCGCATCTCGAACGCGCAAAACGGCGACCGTTTCGAGTCGGCCTTCGATCCCGTTTTCGCTCCATCGATTGATGGCTCTTTTGACCCCTGCCGGTAATGCTTTACCGCTTGCTGTTTCTAAAAATTGCTGAACACGGTCAGGCGTAATACCCTGTTTTTGAGCACTTGATAGGGCGTTCGGCGTTAACCGGTAGAAAAATGTGTTTTCTGATGTGATGGGAATGGGGTCGCTAATACGAGCTGCCTGGAATCGGTGATACCGATCGGCATTATTTGTCACCTTGATGAGCCCTTCACTTTGAATCGTGAGCGGCTGACGTGTTTTGTCCTTGGGTGGCTCCGATTCTGAGACCCATTCAAGAAGCCGATCGGTTGCACTAAAGCATGGCCCTTGAGGCGTTTCTGCTGTAATGATCAACCCTAGCCATGTTAAAGGCCCTTTTAATAGGAAAGCAATCAGCCGACCCTCGACGAGCTCCCAATTGTCAAAACCTGATATATATTGCTGGGTTGCTTTATCGCGAATGTACCACGTGTCAAAGTTGCCATCTGGTCGCTGGAAGTCAGGCATTTTGAGTTTCATGTTTTGTACGAGATCATGAATTTTGAACCATTTAATATTCCGCGGAATGGCTTCAAGTAGACCATTTCGTGCCAAGATGGGGTCGTTTTCCCAGTTTTCCCCTTCGCATTGGATTTCTGGCGTATGCCGAAGTTCGTTCCACATGCTGCGGCTCCAAGCATCCGCTATTTCGCGAAGTTGACGTTCACGACTTTGTTGGAGCCAATTTACGGCCGTTCTTGTGGTGCGAAGTCCATTGGGCGTTTGCTTCACCATTTCCATTTCAAGGGCAAGATTAATGAGCAGGGAGCGACGTTCTGGGTCTTTGTCGACCAAATACTTATCAAGCTCGGCGCTTGTTTCTTTATCGAGCCCAATCTTCTGGGCCATGATGAGGATGGAAGTCAGATCATCTACCGTATCGACTCGTTCTTTCGGAACTGATTTTGGCGGCTCAACGGCCGTTAATATTTTGGCAGACTGCTTTTGGGGTGTATCGGCACTATCTGAATCATCAATCTGCTCAACGCCTTGATTATCCAATGGTACATATTCTGGCTCAGGAATGTTGCGGATAGCGGCTTTGGGTTTAGGGTAGTCAGGCAATGGCCCTTTGCCAAAGGTTGGTTCATCTTCTTCAGTGCCGATAGGCTCATAGCTGCGCTGCTTTTGGGCTTTGGCAGCTTCACCACCTGATTCATCAAATTCTGGTGGTGGATCTTCTTCAAACTCAGGAGTATGTTCATCTTCATCCGCATACTCTAACTCACCTGAGAACGATTCTTCTTCTTGGTCTTCTTCGTCCTCAACTTCAATCTCATCATCTTCAGCGAGTTCTTCAACAATGGGGGCGCTGTCAGATGGCTCAGGAGCACCTCCGCTTTCATCAAATTGAGCATAAAGCTCGGATGGGAGGTAGTAGAACTCAATTAATCCTTCTGCTGTGTCATCAAAACCCCGATAAAGCATGCCGCGATACCACAACGCTTCGGCGGCGTTTTGAGGGTCAAACCAGGGCTCTTCTCGTTCTAATTTGCCTGGCCCCATCATGCGAACATCTCCGTGGTCGCGGGCAAAAATGGCAACCGGCATACGGCCGTTATTTGCAATAAGGGCATTGAGCGCGTCAGCTTCCTCTGGCGGGGAATGATCTCGCTCCATCGTCATATTAAGATTTTCAAGGGTGATTGCAAGCTCATTGACCGAGCTCGTTTTGTCAGAGCCTGTTAAATCAAGTTCCCACCATTCGCCAATGACGCGAAGGACAATAAGTTCGTGATCTGCAAGCGCTTGTTTTAGGGTACGCATAGGTTCTTTTTCGAGTGGCCGCATTGTATGTTTGAAAACGGCCGTTTCCTTAAAATAGAACTGCTACTTTACCTAATAATGGGAAAGTTTCAATGGCAAGAAATGAGAAAACGAATCTTAAGTGTTCCGAAGTTTATTGCCGCTGTTTTATTCTAAGCAGCAACTTCGTTTCACTTAAACAATAACTTGAATGGCTTGAGGAAGAGAGGTGACAGTAACCGATTTGATATTATCTTCAGGGTAGGCAAATATCTCGCCATCAATATGGATAGGCATAGGCAGGGCGGAGCGAATGACTATTTTTTTGCTTTGACGCATAGATACTTCTTTTACTTTGACATGACTACCGTTAATCGCTGAGGGGAGCAGCGTCAATGCACGGAATCGGCTAGCCTCTTCGACTAAACAGCTATCCACTAGATCGTCATCATGTTTGGCGTCTGGCGTTAGCATAAATCCCCCGCCACCCCGAAATCCAACACCCAAGGCTAAAAAGAGCGTTGATTGCTGCACCCGTTCCTCATCAAAATGGATGTCAAGTGGAA
>JANQSK010000990.1 GCA_028284105.1 Anaerolineae bacterium | reverse complement strand
TGGATTGAAGTCTATATTCAGCATGTCAGTATTTATGTTGAAGTCTTTTGTGATGATGGCTCTGGCTTAGTGCGCATGAACATCCACAATGGGATTGTTCATCCTGGCACGGGTCAAATCGTCGGTTGGCTAACGCGTGGCATGAAAAATGCTATCGAAATTGGCTGGCCCTAATTTTTAATCTTTGTGCGATTGGGAATTCATTTTTAAGTGTTCCGAAGTTGATAAATTGAAAACCCTTTTAGAAATAAGCTTCGGAACCTCGAGGAAACGAAGTTTAGTGCTGTCGTTTTATTCAAAGCAGGAACTTCGTTTCACTTAACACTATTCCCAATCGCATTTAGTTGAATACGGCCGTTTCAAACGCATCCCACGTCAGTTGAGGAATATCACGTGGCGCAACGGAGCCATCGGACAACGCCCCCCAAGCTGCCGTCAGCACCCCATTGTAAAGATGCATTATCCACGCTGAATTGATATGCTCCTTGATCTGATCTGCCTGCTGTAGCTGTGTCAAAATGGCCAGCATCTTGCTTTCCATTTCTACCGCTGCATTTAACGATGTTTCATCAAGCTCCTCCCCAACGTGCATTAAAAAATGGTATTGATCCCCCATCATTGAGGCCTCCATCACGATCGCTTTGAGTTGCTCTTTTGGCTGTTCATGGGCTGACAATGCGCGCTCGATGATATCACTGCCGGTTTCAATAAATTGCCACCACATGCCCTCAATCAAATCTTGACGGGTCGTAAAATGACGATGTAATGTCATTCGGCTAATCTCAGCCGCCTCAGCCACTTTGTCTAAGGGAGCAGAAAGATCTCGCGCTAAGACCTCATAAGCTGCATCTAATATTTTTTGTCTCGTTTTTTTCATGCAAAATGCCTCCCCGCAATGTTACAGTTTTGCAACAAATTTGACAAGAAAGCCCCAAATCAGTACAATTTGTTACAAATATGTAACATTATTTACTTTTTCTAAACTTTAGAGGTGACAAATGGCAAGTAACATTTGGGATTCAAAAGCGGCGCATTGGTACGCTGAAAATTATGGAGAGCATCCTTCAAACGTAAGAATCGTTGAATTTGCTAAATTACAAGAGGGTGAGTCTGTTTTAGATATTGGCTGTGGCAGTGGAACGGCCGTTATTGCAGCCGCTCAACAACTCTCATCCGGCTCGGTGCTCGGCATTGACCCCACGCCAACAATGGTCGAATTAGCCAAGGAACAGCTGAGTCAGAAAACTCACCAAGCAGATGTATCTATCAAGGAAGGGGGGGCTGAAAAAATACCCGCTCCAGACCACTCCTTCGATATCATTCTTGCATTGAATTCATTCCATCATTGGGGAGATGTTGACAAAGGAATTGCGGAAGTTAAAAGGGTACTGAAAGAAAACGGCCGTTTTATTATCGGCACCGAGCAGTTCGAAGAAGGCAGGAATCAATGGCCCTATCCCAAAATAATCGAGCACCTAAGCCAAGCTGGATTTGAGATAGCTCATCATTCCATTGAGCATTTTGATGATTCGACAATGGATTTTGTAGCATTGACCCTAAAATAAAAAAAAGCCTCGGTGAAGGAGAACTTCACCGAGGCTGAAATTTAAAATGATTGTTTTATCAAAATTTTAGTAGGTAGGAATTGACGTATCAATCTCTCTTGCCCAGCGGTTAATTCCACCATCAAGATTCCACAGCTTCTTAAAGCCATGTTGCTGCAATTCACGAATAACATCCGCACTACGTGCGCCACTTCGACATTGCACAACCATCTCTTTGGCTGTATCGAGTTCACCGAGGCGATTCACAACATCTCCCTTTGGAATTAAGAACGACCCTAAATGCTCAAGGTTCGAGATGTCCCATTCATGGGTCTCGCGCACATCCAAGATAGCAAGCTCATCACCTGCATCCAATCGTTCTTTCAAAACTTGTGGGGACATCTGACGCACTTCTGCGTCATGTCCTTCTGCTTCTACTGCACTAAATTCACTGTGATCGTGGGCTGGCATACCGCAAAACTCCTCGTAATCAATCAATTCCGTTATGGTCGGATTTTCGCCACAAATGGGGCAATTTGGATTCTTGCGTAATTTTACGTAATCCACGTCCATCGTCAACGCATCATAAAGCATCAAACGACCAACCAATGATTCACCGATGCCAAGAATGTATTTAATGGCTTCGGTTGCCTGAATTGCCCCAACGGTCCCGGGCAAAATGCCAAGCACACCACCTTCAGCGCAGCTAGGCACCAATCCCGGAGGTGGTGGAGAGGGGAACAAGCAGCGATAGCACGGTCCTTCCTCCGCATGGAAGATAGATGCCTGTCCTTCAAATGGGAAAATGCTGCCGTAGACATTGGGTTTGCCCAACAGCACGCAAGCGTCATTGGTTAAATAGCGAGTTGGAAAGTTATCTGTCCCGTCAATAACAATGTCATACGGTTCAAAAATTTCAAGCGCATTGGCCGAAGTCAGTGGCACTTCGTAAGTATCAACTTGCACGTGAGGATTGATGTCGTTGATGCGTTCTTTGGCGCTCTCTAACTTAAGTCTACCAACATCTTTGGTGCCGTGAATGATTTGTCGTTGAAGATTAGTGTAATCAACAACATCATAGTCGACTAATCCTAAACGCCCTACGCCAGCGGCTGCTAAATACATGGCCAAAGGAGACCCTAATCCCCCTGCACCAATCAGCAAAATACTGGCTGCTTTTAATTTCTTCTGACCTTCCATGCCCACTTCAGGCATGATTAGATGTCGACTATAGCGTTGAACTTCTTCATGTGAAAGCTGCACATCAAGCGCGGCTTGTTCGATTTCTGCTAACATAATTGTCTCCAAATAGCTCAAGGCTATAAGATAGTATCACAAATTGAGTTGTTCAATTTGCGAGTTCAGTTTTTGGCTATTGGTTAAGCCATAATTGATTGAATGCACTTCACCTTTTTGCGTCAACAGCATGGTGGTTGGCAAGCTCATGATGCGATATTTAACGGCCGTTTCTGGCTCCAAATCAACATCCACTTTGCGAATATTCAGCTGAGCTTGCCACTTGGTAGAGACCTGATTGATGTATCGAGCCTGTGCCGGACAAGCTGCACAACTATCACTACCAAAATAAAGCAATTGGGGTGCCGTTGTGGCTTGTAAACGGCCGTTAATCTGCCGCCGCTGCCACCATTGAACCAGCTGATACCCACCAAATAAAATGGCAATCAAACCAAGCGAAATAATCAAGCGTTCAATCATGATTAACCTTAACGAATGGGAGCCACCCGAAATCCGGGCACACCCAGTTTATTGAGCTGGTAATACAAAAAACATCCGGCACAAAAACCCAAAAAGAGATTTAACCCAGCTAAAACAATTACCAACCAGACCAATGCCCAGCCAGCGACGGAAGCACCGAACAGCAAAGCGATCAAAGCAACTGTGACAACAACGCCTCCAAATCCTTGGGAAAAGCGATGAGGCTCAGGATTGTCTTCAATGATATCGGCCTTAACGAGCCCAGCAGCCCGTAAGCCATAGGTGTAAATCGCCTTGAATAGGCTCAATGACGGCACGGCCGTTCCCAGTAGCATCACGACTGCCACAAAAGCAACAAGCCACACATGATTAAGCAAAAAGGCTACAAGCAGCGCGATAATTATCAACGCTTGATTGGTTCTTAAAGCTGAATGGTCTACCTTTCGGACAGCCATTGTTTTACCCTCCGGCAATAGAAGGAATAATCATCAAGGTGTCATTTTCAGAAACGGCCGTTTCTGCTCCTTCTAAGTAGCGAACATCTTCTTGATTCAAGTAAATATTGACAAAGCTGCGCAGCTCGTCTCCTTCAAAAAGGTGCTGACGCAAATCAGGATGCTGCTCTGTCAAATGATTTAATGCAGACCCCACGGTCTCGCCTGTCACGGGTACTGCGCTGTTGCCACCGGCATACGGCCGTAATGGGGTTGGAATACGAATTGTTGTCATTTCAAAAACCTCCAGCAGAGAAATATCGTCTAATTTCTCTACAAAATTTCAATTTTTTCTTCATCAAAACCAGATCGATCCCCTTTTAATTGCCAAGATCGACTATGGGTGGGATTGCCTTTTAAAACCTGCGTTATCAGGTATGAGTACCCGGGCCAGCTTGCCCAGGCCAAATCACGTGGTGAGGCAATGGGTTTGTCATCTGGATGGCTATGAAAAATGCCAATCACATCCAAATCGTTCATCATTGCTTCAATTTCAACTTGTTGCCACGCTTTTTCATCAATCCGAAACCGGATGGGTTTCTCTTCTTCAACGGGCCATGTATTTTCCATTGGCCGAATGTCAGTCACGATGTTGTTGCCATTTTCAACACGCCCCAACAAAAGACCGCACCCTTCAAATGGGTATGAGTCTGCGCCATGTAATTTAATCTTTTGATGAATCGTTTCGTTTAATTGCAACATGCTTTTTTCCTTCATCATCGCTGGCTGAGCCTATCGAATATGGCTTCGACAAGCTCAGCCAGCTTTTTGTTACGCTTCTTCCAGCGCTTGGCTTAAATCTGCCAAAATGTCGTCAATATGCTCAATGCCAATGCACAAACGAATCAAATCTTGTGAGACCCCTGCTGCTTTCAGCTCTTCGTCATTCAATTGACGATGGGTCGTCGATGCAGGGTGTGCGGCCAATGATTTGGCGTCCCCAATATTGACCAAACGCTTAAAGAGCTTGAGTTTGTCATAAAACTTCACCCCAGCCTCATAGCCACCTTTGATGCCAAATGAGAGCAAGGCTGACGGCTTCCCGTTGGTGTATTTTTGAGCCAGTTCGTAGTAGGGTGAATCTGGTAATCCACCATATTGCACCCATTCCACCTTTTCATGACCCTTGAGGAAGTTTGCAACGGCTAAGGCGTTGTCTGTATGTCGCTCCATCCGCAAAGTGAGTGTTTCCAAGCCCTGCAAGATTAAAAAGGCATTTAATGGGCTAAGGGCTGACCCTGTATTGCGAAGCGGCACTGTTCGAGCACGCCCAATAAAGGCTGCAGGCCCGAGTGCATCAGTGTAAACCACACCATGATAGGCAGGTTCTGGTTTGGTGAGGCCTGGGAATTTTTCTGGATAATCTGCCCAAGGGAAGTTACCCGAATCAACAATCACACCACCCAGCGAGTTGCCATGTCCACCGATATATTTCGTGAGTGAGTGAACGACGATATCGACGCCATATTCAAACGGCCGTATTAATGCTGGCGTCGCTACCGTGTTATCCACAATCACGGGCACACCATGTTTATGGGCCGCTGTGGATATCGCTTCCAGATCCACAATGTTACCAACGGGGTTTCCAATTGATTCACAGTAAACAGCTACGGTGTTTTCATCAATCAGCTTTTCCAATGCCTCAGCGCTGTCATCTTCAGCAAATCGAACATCAATACCCAAGCTGGGCAACATGTGAGCAAAAAGTGTGTATGTTCCACCGTAGAGAAGCGGCACCGAAACGATATTTCGTCCCTTTTCCGCAATCGTCAAAATGGCATAGTGAACCGCCGCACTCCCCGCAGAAAGTGCCAGTGCCCCTACGCCCCCTTCCAATTCAGCAATGCGCTGTTCAAGCACATCATTGGTGGGGTTCATGATTCGGGTGTAGATATTGCCCGGTACGGCTAAGTTAAATAAGTCCGCCCCATGTTGTGCATCATCAAACTCATAAGCCACCGTTTGATAGATCGGAACTGCCACAGATTTTGTTGTGGGATCTGATTGGTATCCACTGTGAATTGCAATTGTGTCTAATTTCATTTTTGTCTCCATTTTTTTTGTAATGCCAGAGACCTTATTGTGTAAATCGTGTTGGGTATCTGATTAAGTGATAAACAACTCCGATTTAGACCTAGGAGAAGCAGAGACGAATTAATCTTTTGAATTTCTCGCTTCTCGCTTCATCTTCCAGAAAACATTGGGGAAATAAAAAACGCCTTCCCGAAAAATAAGGAAGGCGTCTGTTTACATACTCAGACCATTCGCTCATCTTTCGGTCGAACCACAATGTTCTTCCGCCGGAATTAGCACCATCTCGCCTGTTACGGCGCGGTTGCTGAGGTGTCATAGGGCCGGTCCCTCAACCTCTCTTGATAAGATTTGGCATTATTTGATTTTTATCGATTCTTGGCAATTGCCAAAAACCTCTAGCGGCGCGAATCTTATCAAAACAATATTTTGTTGTCAACAACAGTTTAGAAAATTGAAAGGATTTGTTTGAAATTGTCTTGGAAAAATCTTTCCGTTTTCTCAGGGAACGGAAATTTAACCGGTGTATCTATTTCAAAACCCAACTTTCCGTTCACCTATTTATTCCAAAATGATTCGCTTAAATATTTGAACCCATTATCAGGCAGTACGGTGGCCACCACGCCTGACTCAAGGTCTTTCCCAACTTGTACGGCCGCCACAACGGCGGCTGCTGCAGAAATGCCTAAAAACAGCCCTT
Source organism: Anaerolineae bacterium (assembly GCA_028284105.1). Lineage (GTDB taxonomy): Bacteria > Chloroflexota > Anaerolineae > Promineifilales > Promineifilaceae > QQUD01. The sequence goes on along the minus strand of JANQSK010000990.1, from coordinate 304 downwards.
CTTCTTGTGCTAAAAACTTTGCCATTTTATAGGCGTCTTCTGTCCGAACAGGCATATCAACATCCGCTATTTTTTCGTCATAGATACCGGGCTTGATGGCTGTAGGCATGTGTTTGAGCCCTTCGAGTCCGTTAAAAGGACTGTCTGGCTGCATGGAAACGGCCGTTATTTCTTGATTCAATTCTTTCAACCGCCGCGTCGTGCCCACAAAGGTGCCACTCGTTCCCAACCCAGCCACAAAATGGGTCACCGCTCCAGCTGTTTGTTCCCAAATTTCATTAGCCGTTGTGAAGTAATGGGCCTT
>JANQSK010000978.1 GCA_028284105.1 Anaerolineae bacterium | reverse complement strand
GTCTACAATCAGTTTTATGGCTTCTTTGATGTCGGATGGTTTATTGGGGTTGTCGGGGACAATGTTGTTAAGGGCCGGTTCAGTGCGGAGATCATCATCATTGCTTGCTTGGAATGGGGGGTCTTCCATGTTGTTCGAAGGAAGGTAGCTCATCATTTCACGAATGAGGAAGAGGCAATCTTCTTCCGATTCAGCCGCCATGTGAGCTACACCGCTGGTGCTGTTGTGTGTCATTGCGCCACCAAGCTCTTCAAAGGAAACCTCTTCACCGGTGACGGCTTTAACAACTTCGGGGCCTGTGATAAACATATGGCTTGTGTTTTTGACCATAAAGATGAAGTCGGTGAGGGCTGGTGAATAAACGGCGCCGCCAGCGCAGGGGCCCATAATGGCGCTGATTTGGGGCACTACACCTGAGGCGGGCGTGTTGCGCAGGAAGATGTCGGCAAAACCGCCGAGGCTAACAACACCTTCTTGGATGCGCGCCCCACCGGAGTCATTGAGACCGATAATTGGCGCACCATTGCGAGTTGCCATTTCCATCACTTTACAGATTTTTTCGGCGTGTACCTGACTGAGGCTTCCACCAAAGACGGTGAAATCTTGGCTGTAGACGTAGACAAGACGGCCGTTAATCGTTCCCCATCCTGTGACCACGCTATCCCCCAAGAATTTCTTGTCACCCATGCCAAAATTTTGCTCACGGTGAACGACAAGTGCATCAATTTCGCGGAATGTGCCCCGATCAAGCAAGAGGTCAATGCGTTCTCGTGCCGTCATTTTTCCATTGGCACGCTGTTTTTCAATTCTTGCGTCCCCACCACCTTTCTGTGATTGGGCTTTGAGTTGATTGAGTTGTTCTATTTTCGAATCCATAAACTTATTTGAAAGGATGAAGGGTGAAGGATGAAAGATGAAGTGTGTTGGTCACTTTCTGCCTTCTACCTTTTGCCTTCTACCTTTTTATCTCTCCTTCATGAGTGATTTGAGCCAAAAATTGAGGCTAACAAGCAAAATGTATAGAGCAATGGTTGAAATCCAATAAGGTGCACTTTTTAAATCTTGATTAACGACCCACTGGATAATGGCTGAATAGAGCGCAAAGAACAAGATGAATAGAGGTGTCTGATTGAGAAGAGTGAATCTGTTTCGTTGGGCTGTAACGGCAGTTAACAAAAACACACCACTCCAAATCAAGGCACCTGTCCCAAGTAATCGTAAATTAATGAGCACATCAAATGGTTCTAAAAGGTCAGCCTGCTGCCAAAGCAAAATCCCTCTCAACAGTTGCCATCCTCCTATGAGAAACACCTCAACCTTGAGGAGAGTTACGATAAAAGGTGCTTTTTTAATGGACTGGGTGGGCATGAGGAGATTGTAACGCGAGAACAGAGAAGCGTGAAGAGGTGGAAAATAGGGGAAATTAAAGCCACTCCTGTTTCGTTTTGGGTCTGATTGGGGTGGTTCTCACTAATCACTCATCCCTAGCTCTCATTACTTTTTACAGTTTGAGTATAATCATAAAAAAACAGGAGACACACTGAAATGGATAAAATTATTGTTCGGGATTTATTGCTTCGGGGGATTATTGGCATTAATCCAGATGAACGGGTAAAGAAACAAGATATCTTAATTAATTTGGTTATAGACGCAGATATTCGGAAGGCGGCACAGTCCGATAATATTGAAGATGCTGTGGATTATAAATCAATCACGAAAAAGATTATTCAACACGTAGAAGACTCTTCTGACTATTTGGTTGAAAAACTGGTGACGGATATTGCACGAATAATCATTATTGACTTTGGTGTTTCGAAGGTGCAGGTTCGCGTAGAAAAACCAGGTGCTTTACGTTTTGCAGAGTCAGTCGGTATCGAAATTGTGCGAACCCGTGAGGATTTTGAATAATGCTGTTTGCATTCTCATTACCTCTCGTAGAGGGTCATTAAGCCAATGAATCAAGTTGTTATCGCGCTTGGCTCAAATATTGAAAAAGAACGTAATCTGCCTGCAGCGATTAAACTTTTTCGGGAGATGTGTCAAGTAACGGCCGTTGCGCCTATTTACGAGACCATCCCCGTTGGATTGCTTGATCAGCCAAACTTTTGGAATACGGCCGTTCTGATCGAAACAGACCTTTCACCAGAGCACATTAAGGCAGAGATCATTGAAAAGGTAGAGCAAGAATTGAAGCGGGTCCGTCAAGCCGACCCCAATGCGCCGCGAACCATCGATGCCGATATTATTTTGTTTAATGATGAGGTTCGGGAGTATGCTGGCCTAGACGGCCGTATGCGGCAAATTCCGGACAAAGATTTAGCCCGATTTGTGCACGTCGCTCTGCCCGTCACTGATTTGGTGCCCGAAGGTCGGCATCCCCTAACAGATGAGCCTCTTAAAGAGCTAACGGACCGACTCTACCAAGACTCATTTCAAGAGGGGAAGCCTGTCATTTGGATGACCTATGCGCCGCTTGCTCCCTATGTAAGCGAATTTAATGCAACTGGTAATTTAGAATCGGACGTAGAGCAGCTGTTTTTTCAACATGACTGCCAACACATCTATCATCATGTGAAAAACGTGGCTGAAAAGGCGGCCGAATTGGCGGAGCGATTTGGGGCTAATGTTGAGCATTGTGTACAGGGTGCATTGCTGCACGATATTAGTGGTGTGGTACCCAATGCGGATCGGGTCACATTAGCTCAACAGCTTGGAATTGACTTGCTTCCTGAAGAAATCTCTTTTCCCATGATTACGCATCAAAAGCTATCAGTTGTTTTTGCCCGAGAGGTTTTTCATATTCATGAGCCCGATGTTTTAAGCGCCATAGGGTGTCACACGACCTTGAAAGCAGAATTTACATTGACTGACCAAATTGTTTTTCTAGCAGACAAAATCTCTTGGGATCAGTCAGGGACACCACCTTATCTAGATGAACTTCTCAAAGCGTTAGACCAATCTATTGAAGCCGCCTCGTTGGTTTACATCAATTATTTATGGGGAATGCGAGATAAACTTCGTGTCGTACATCCCTGGATGGTGGCAGCGCGAGAAACACTTCTAACCCAATAAGTAGGCTAGGTAAAACGCTTAACGAATAGTCAAACTGACCGGGCAATGATCAGAGCCGTGAATTTCAGGATGAACGGCCGTATTTACAATATTCTCTATAAAATCATCCGTTGAAAAGAAATAATCGATACGCCAGCCCACATTTCGAGAGCGGGCTTGGCCGATATAAGACCACCACGTGTAGGCGCCCGTTTGTTCAGGATGCTGATGGCGGAACGTATCGACATAGCCTTGATTCGTTATTTCATCAAGCCAGACGCGTTCTTCAGCGAGAAAACCCGTTGTTTTCTTGTTTTGCTTTGGGCGGGCAAGATCGATTTCATGGTGAGCTGTATTGACGTCTCCACAAAAGATGACGGGCTTGTTTTGGGCCCGTAGCTCATTGCAAAATTCAAGGAATGCCGCTTTGTAGGCCATTTTATACGGGACGCGCTTGTGGTCACGGCTGCCGTTGGGGAAGTAAGCAGTGATGAAGGTGAAACGGCCGTAATCAGCCACAATTGTTCGTCCTTCGCGATCAAACTCTTCCAAACCCAATCCGATTTGAACAGAAATAGGCTCTTCTTTGGTGTAAAGGGCTACGCCACTGTACCCTTTCTTTTCAGCCCACGCCCAGTACGTGTGATAGCCTTCAGGTTGGCGTAACGCCTCATCCAGTTGGTCAGGATGACACTTTGTTTCTTGAATACCAAGAATGTCGGGCTGTGCTTGATGCAGCCAGGTTAAAAACCCTTTTCTCTGTGCGGCACGAATGCCGTTGACGTTCCATGAGTAGAATGTTTGCATAGATGGATTGTAGCGGAGGGGATAAAAAAGAGACAAACTGATAGGCTAACAGCTAGCTAACAATTGTCTTATTCGTCTTTATGATTGGGAAAGGATTATTTGTTTATAACGGCCGTTTTGACATTATTCAAATAGAAGTCAATGCCCTGCTGGTGGGCAAACTTTTGGAGAGAACGCATATACCCATAGTTACGTTTGGGTTCTGAACGCACGGGACGAGAAACAGCATTTACGGAGAGTGTCACTGTATCATCATTTTGCCATTCGACAGAGGCGATCCACTCCCCTTGCTCAACATGGGTGTCAACAGTGGTGTATCCAAAAGTGGCTTGACGCGGTGAATCCAATAAGTGGGTGACTTCTGTCATTGTGACCACATCAAGAACGGGCAATCCAAAGAGCTGAAAAATGTGAATACGCTGAACTATTCGATCGCCAAGGCGAGCCCGTCGTTCATTAAGGCTAAAGTCGCTTGTTGGGCTAATCAGTGAGGTAGGGTAAAACTGGTAGTTTAGAAGGAAATTAGCCGCGGCCTGAAAAAGCTGCCCAGAGCTATCATGGCCAATCACATGTTCATAATGATCATAGTGCCAACTATTATCGTTGGGTAGATCGGGGTGAAAATTTAAAGATGCTTTATCCCACAAGTCCAGATAAATCACATCGCAACAACCATCGTTGAACCAATTGAGTTTCGCTGTTGTGAGAATGTTATTGATCATGGTTTCGTTCTCTTTGACCGATTGTTATTAGCTATTAGATTGAATCCGATACATGTACAAGGATACGCTGGCAACTTATAAAAATGAACTGCAATCTCTCCTCAATAAGTTTACATTAAAGTCCTGTTTTTCAGTGGAGTGGCGGTGTAATTAGTACCAATTAACTATTATATTAATCTGAATTTACACAGGAGGAAAGATAGAACGGCAGTTAGAATTCGTTTAATATTCTTATTCTAGCCGTGTATGTGAAAATACAAATTGAGCCTATGCATTTTAGGATGCTTTGTGGTTGTCATCGTTTAAAATTCACATTTTTAAATGATGCTATTTCAAAATAGCTAGTGAAAATCACATAGGCAAAGTGAACACCTCATTGTTGAAAAATTATTGATTGGAGTCGTTATGAATTTACGAGGTCGGTTATTCCGTAAAATCGATGAATTGGTTTTATATAACTTAAATTTGCGGATTCCTGAAACACTTGAACAAAGCGCGTATCGTTGTTTAAGCTTTGATGAGGTTCTGTCGCACACTCAGATTAATGTAAAAGCAACGGCCGTTAACAACCTCACGACAAATGGTGAACATCCAATTTGGCTCAACAGTCTGAATGAGACACTTGAAACGCGCGTTTCTGTTCGTCGAGCTCAAACACCAAATGCACCTCTTATTATCTATCATCACGGGCTCAATGAATACCCTTATACCTCATCGTGGCGTCGAATTTTTGCTCACTTAAATCAATTCCACTTGGTGTGCATTCAAGCCCCATTTCATGACAATTTAGTTGATCCTATCTTAAAAGGCTGGGCTACAGTTGACCGTATGTATCAACTCTTTGCAGGCTCATTACGCATGATTGAGGTGATGAAACGACGATTTGAGCTTGAAGGAGCATCTGAAACCATTTTGGTTGGTTTGAGCTGGGGTGGGTTGACCGCATCGCTTTATGAGGGAATTTTTCAAGATATGGCGTTTGTTGTGCCGATGATGTCTTCTCCGAATTTAGCGCGTGTGTTGGTTGAAAGTGCCGAGCTGTTTGAGCGGGAAGTTACGGTACCGGATGCTCGAATTTATGAATTGCTGGATTTCACCCCCTATTTTGATCGGGTTGGTTCAAAAAAGATGTTTCCTTTATTGGGTGAATTTGATGGATTCTTCCGATTTGAGAGCCATGTAGATATTTACGCAGAACGGCCGTTTAAAACGATCCCCCGTGGCCACTTGAGCACCATTTGGCCGGGCAAACTGTTGCGTAAACATGTGTTGTCTGTGCTAGAAGAAAAGTCTGGTGTGTTGAATGTGGGAGGGCGAATTTAGGGGATATGCAAATTTCTCAAGAAGACTGCTTACTCAATAAAGTATCGTCTTGGCACTCGCGTATTGATGTTTGTTAAAATCTCGTAGGGAATGGTTCCTGCCCATTCGGCCATCTCTTCTGCTCGAATCGTTAACTCATCCGATTGCCCCATCAAAATGACCTCATCATTGTTATAAGCCGTCTCCCATTCGATATTAACCATCATTTGGTCCATGCAAATGCGACCCACTACAGGATATCTTTTGCCGCGAATGATAACCTCAGCTTGCCCAGACATGCCTCGAAAATAACCGTCTCCATATCCAACAGGCAGTGTCACCACGCGCACCATGTGGTCGCTTTGCCACGTGGAGCCATAGCTAACCGGATGATTTGGCTGAACCACTTTGAAGTAAACCACACGCGATTTCCACGTCAGACACGGCTGTACCGTGACGGCAT
>JANQSK010000102.1 GCA_028284105.1 Anaerolineae bacterium | reverse complement strand
GCGCAAAGAAGTGGCAGCTTGCCTATCTCGAATTAGACGACGCGCGTTCAGCCGAAATCAATGCGGACCCCATCGGCACTGATCCTGTTTATCATAATGGTGAAAAAGTTGGTTCGATTGCTTCTGCTGGCTATGGCTACACCGTGGGCAAGCCGTTGGCATTCGCTTATATCAAGCCAGATTTGGTTGTGTCCGCTACTGAGCTTGAGGTGATGGTGTTGGGCGATCTCGTACCGGCGGTTGTGTTAGCTAATCCTGTATTTGATCCCAAGAATGAAAGGATGCGTAGCTAGTTGACAGACAAGTCACAGTTCATCTGGAGTAAACCATTGAGGCATCCAATCAAATGGATTGTCAGCCTCCAATGATGCCCGTCTTACTTCTTCAAAGTCGACGTGTACACGTCGGAAATCAATGCTAGGAGCTCCATTTAAGCATGTGACAATTGTATATTCTGCCCATGGGACGACTCGTTTTTCATCACCCTGCGGTAGATAGTGATCAAAAGGTAGTCCAACACTACCTACGTTTATGACGAGAGAATTTTCATATCGCCTTAACAATTGAATGTGGGTATGACCGCCTGCCATTATCGTTGCCGTATGCCCCTCCAGCATTTGTTTAAGTGCTTCATCAGAGGTTGACGGCATAATGAGATCCAGATTTGATCTGGGTGAGCCATGAAAGCACAACAAATTGTTCTTCTTATCTAGTTCAACTGTGACCCAAGGTTGAAAGGAACGTAGGTAATCTAGATCTCCCTCTGATAACTGCTCTAGGCACCAATCAAGTGTATCTGCCCATCTTGACTGATGTCTCTTCGCTGAATCGAGAAGATAATCTTCATGATTGCCTGTTATTCCGATACATCCCAGACTTCTAAGAAGCGTAACAACTTGCTTTGGTTGTGGTCCCGTTGTAGCCACATCCCCTAAACAAATAATTTGATCGACATTATTTTTATTTATATCTTCAAGCACAGCCTGAAAGGACACGAAATTACCATGAATATCAGAAACCAATGCAATTTTCATTATGATTACTCCTGAGCAAAATTATCTTGAACAAACAAGTATATTAAGCATGAGATTTAATTTCATTCCAAAACAACCTGCAATGAGTATTGTACCCTGACAGCAAAGTTGTCTCGATATTTGAAATGTTTATTATGGGAAAATCGCCCAAGGAGAAATGATGACGGAACTTTGTTGGGGCTTTGACTGGGGAGACGACACACTGCCACCAAAAACGCGCTCCATGCTCAATCTAACAATGATTGCCGCCCTAAATCGGATGACTGAATGGGAGTTACGCTTTAAAGGAGCCATCAAAAACGGCTGTACGCCTGAAGAGCTGAGGGCCGTTCTTCACGTTATTTCAATTCACTGCGGCATTCCAGCCGGTGTTGAATGCTTCCGTATTGCGAATCGTGTCTTTGCTGAACTAGAGGAGAGGGTGGCATAGTTCTACAAAAGGAAAAACTGAGATGAACAAAATTGTCGTATTATGGGCAACATTACGCTCGACATCAACAGCATTTGAGTGGATGATGCGGATGCGTGGAGACATGATCTGTTACCATGAGCCTTTTTGTGAAGTTTGGTATCAAGGTGAATCACCTTTGTGGCCTCGATGGGAACCCACTAGTCCGCGAACACCAGGATTGACCTATGAAAGTCGGTGGGCAGAAATTCAGGCTGCCGCTCAAGAGCGCCCTGTTTTTTCTAAAGACTTTGCTCATGCCATCGAGCCGATATTATCCGATGATTTTTTAGCACAGTTCACCCACAGCTTTTTAATCCGTGACCCAGCCAAAGTCTTAACGGGTATGTATCGGCATTGGAAGGATTTTGTGCTAAAAGAAGTTGGCACAGTTGATCAACGGCTCCTTTTTGATCGTTTGGCTGATAAAGCAGGTATGATTCCTCCCGTTATTGACAGCGATGACTTACTCGAGAATCCTCACGGCATCGTTGAGGCCTACTGCAAAGCAGTCGATATCCCCTTTATTCCTGAAGCGCTTAGCTGGGAGCCTGGCTCACGACGAGAGGTGAGCTATTATGATGAAGGGTCATGGCATAATAACTTGCGGCAATCAGACGGGCTGAAAAAGCAACCAAGGAAAAGTATTGATATTTCTGAGGCACCCGATTTTGTCAAAGAGATGTATGACATTATTCTGCCCGATTATGAATACATGCATACTTATCGACTCGGGCGAATTCCGAAAAACAATTGAGGGAGAATGGTGTCTTTATTTTTGCCTCTCACTCTCACGAGTCACCATTTCGCCAATCTCAGATTTTAATCCTTCCCGTCGTTTCGCCAGCGTAGCGATTGGGGCAATGTCGGCCATCCTATCCGCGATGCCAAAGGGTACTTCCCCCTCAACCGTGATCCGCAACATACGCCGTCGCTGTGGGTAATAATCGTGTGAAGCATAATGTTGCGTCGAGCGATTGTCCCACATCACCATCATGTGGGGTTGCCATCGCACGCGCAGCTGATACTCTGGTTTCTTCGCCTGTGCATAGAGAAAAGCAAGCAGCATTTCGCTTTCATCTGCAGGAATACCGTTGATGCGTGTTGTAAATTGCGGATTGACGTTCAAAATCGGCCGTCCCGATACGGGATGTTGTCGTACAACGGGATGCGACGGATTGGGATAGTCGTCCTCCATCTGGCGTAGCTGCGCCCGTTTTTCGGGTCGATTGGCAAACAGGGTACGGAATGGTTTGAAATCATGAACGGCCGTTAACCCCGACAAATAGTGCTGCATTCGTGGACTCAATCCCGCAAAAGCGGCCGTCATACTGCTAAACAGCGTATCCCCACCCACCGCTGGCGAAATCTCAGACCGCAAAATGGTGCCGGTTGGCGGCACGGCACGAAACGTTTCATCACTGTGCCACTGGTCAGTCAACG
>JANQSK010000961.1 GCA_028284105.1 Anaerolineae bacterium | reverse complement strand
CCGCTACCTGTTCATCTGCCTCCGGTGTTTGCGTGCAGGCTGCTGCGACCAAAAGCAGCATCATACAAAAAAGAAGTAATTTATTGGAGCGTGTTGATTTCATTCTCTATCCTTTCGTGCGTGGCACAAGATGGGTTTGGTGAATGGCAAAAATAAGCACGGCACAGAGTTGCCATTCTTGGTGGAAACGGAAAGCCTTACTGGGCATCTACGTAAATCACATAAATGGAGAGATTGCTTTTCGTTTACCTAAATTTTCCAAAAAAGGTGAAGCACACTATGAGCATACGCTCTTTACCTTTCAGAGAACTTAACGCTCGAAACAACAAAATTCCGACGTTTAGGTCTATACTTATGTGAAACGATGTTCCTGCTTTGAATAAAATGACGGTTATAATCTTCGTTTCCTCGAGGTTCCGAAGTTTTCATCTAACAAGATTTTCAAACTAATAACTCCGGAACACTTAACCTAAAGCAAAGTATGGAGCGATTCCTAAAACTGCATTTTTAAAACCACAAATAATGCAAATCACACAAATACTTCGTTAAATAAGAAAATAATACTTATTACACAGATAGAAGTATTGAAAACTTTGGTAACAAAGTAATAAACCTTTTGAAAACATTGGAGAAGAAAAACTTATGAAGCTTGGACTGAACCTCGGTTACTCAGGTCGTAAAATCCAAATACCGATCAAGATGATTCAAGACGCTGAAGCAATGGGGTTTGATTCAGTTTGGACCGCAGAAGCGTATGGCTCAGACGCATTGACCCCTTTGGCTTGGATAGGGGGACAAACGAAAAGCATCAAGCTGGCAACAGGCATTGTGCAAATGTCAGCACGAACACCAGCTGCCGCAGCGATGGCAGCCATGACCATCGACCAACTGTGTGAAGGCCGGATGATATTTGGGCTAGGTGCTTCAGGTCCGCAGGTTGTGGAGGGTTGGTATGGGCAATCGTATCGTCGTCCTTTGGCACGCACACGCGAATATATTCACATCATGAAGCAGATTTTTCGACGGGAAGCCCCATTGGTTCATGATGGAGAACAATTCTCAATCCCCTATGATGGTCCCGATGCGACGGGCATGGGGAAGCCGCTCAAAAGCATCTTACACGGCCGTTCCGATCTGCCGATTTATCTTGGCGCAGAAGGACCCAAAAACATCACCTTAGCAGCAGAAATTGCAGATGGCTGGCTGGCGATGCTGCTCTCACCACGCCATTTTGATGATGTTTATCGGCCATTTGTGGAAGCTGGGTTTGAAAAAGCGGGCAATGGCAAGGGGTATGACTCATTTGAGACAGCGTGCTATGTGCCTGTGGCGATGGGTGATGATATTGAAGCTTGTCGCGACATGATGCGGCCGTTTTTGGCGCTTTATATTGGCGGCATGGGCTCCAAAAAGAAAAACTTTCACAAAGATGTTGTCGTGCGGTATGGCTATGGGGAAGTGGCTGACCAAATACAAGATTTGTACTTGGAAGGCAAAAAAGCAGAAGCGGAAGCAGCCATTCCAACCCAATTGATTGATGATGTCTGTTTAGTGGGTCCCAAGGAACATATTCGGGATCAGCTAGCGCTTTGGAAATCATGTAAGGGCATCACAACGATGCTGCTGAGTGTCAACGGGTACCAACCAAGTGATCAGGCCAAAACGCTCAGCACGATTGCAGAATTGATCTGGTCCTAACACTCAATTTCACCGATTTGAAAATTGATTTGTGAATAATGGAACAAATTGCTATTCGATGACGTTTACTCCATAGAACCAAAAATAAAAATAACCATATTCATGGAGTTAAAAATGTTAGGAAAAGAATTGTTTACATTGAAACGGGGTGGGAGCCTCTTTCAATTATTGGCTATTGGTGTTTTATTCGCTTTCGCTGTGGCCTGTTCGCCGACAACAGATAGTGGAAGCGAGCAACCAACCTCAGAACCAGATATCGTTGAACCCTCAACAGGTGAAGAAACAGACGAACCTGATGAAACGGATGAACCCGAAACGGCCGTTCCTGTAACTAAAACCTTTTTCATCGGAGCAGAACAAGTCGATTGCGTCGGCTTTGTGCCGCAACGCTGTTACCTTGTCAAAGAATCAGTTGAAGACGACTATAGCTATTTCTACGATTCGATTGAAGGCTTTGAATGGGTGGCTGGATTTGAGTACGAAATTCTGGTTGAAGTGTCAGAAATTGAAAACCCGCCTGCAGATGGCTCTTCTGTGGCCTATCGATTGGTCGAAGTGGTGTCTCAAACGGCCGTTCCTCAACCTGAAATCAATAATATCCGCTGGACGCTTGTTCACTCCATTGTGGGTGGTGATGCCATTGTGCCTGCTCCTGATTGGACAGATATTTATTTCAAAATTGATGAGAATGGTGTTTCTGGCAACAGTGGGTGTAATCAATTTAATGGCTCTGTCACAATTGAAGGCGCGACGATCAGCTTTGGCCCACTTGCTTCAACCCGAATGGCATGTGGTGAGGACACAATGTCTACAGAAACGGCCGTATTAACCAGCCTGCAAGAAGCCGCTACATACTCTGTGCAAAAGAATCAACTCACCTTTAGAAACAGCGACGGTCTCCCTACACTGGTTTTCACAGCAGCTGAAGAAATCACGCTCTTCATAGGACCTGAACAAGTTGAATGTGAAGGGGTTGCTCCTCAGTATTGCCTATTAGTCAAAGAAAATTTGGAAGATGAATACACTTATTTTTATGATTTTATTCGCTTCTTCGATTGGCAACCCGGTTTTGAATACGAACTTCGCGTTGCGGTTAATGAAATCGCAGAACCTTTAGCAGACGCCTCTTCATTGCAATACACGCTCATCGAGATTGTGAATCAAACGCTGGTTGAGGCAACCGTTGAAGGTGCAGATGCCATCTTGAACACAGTTTGGCAATGGATTCGTTTTGATAGCCCCTCTGAGGAACACAATTTTGAAGTTGGGACACCTGAAAAGTATACGCTCCAGTTTTTAGCTGACGGTACCTATCAAATTACAAACGACTGCAACGTAGGCAACGGCCGTTACACAGCGGATGGATCTTCAATCGCTTTTGAACCGGCCATGACAACCCTCGCCTTTTGTGGTGAAGATTCGTTAGACATGCAGTTTAGCCAAGATTTACAGCATGTAGTGACCTATGTTTTGAGTGACGGGTCCCTTTATTTGAACTTGAAATATGATTCAGGAAATATTGTGATGACTCCCATGCCCTAATCCCAAAAATAGTAAAAATTGTAGGCTGAGCCTGTCGAAGCCAAAGAAAACGGCCGTATTCCACAAAATACGGCCGTTTTTTATTGCATTACAGCTCACAAAGTTAGCTAGGAACGATTTAGGCACGATAACGCATTAACCTGTCTTCTATCAATCAACAGTCATTCACATTTTTGCTAACAGCAAGAGCCGTGAGTTTATTTTTAGGAGATTAATCTAATGCGTTATCAATTATTTATAGTTGCTTTAATTTGTTCAATTTGGCTGATTGCCTGTGGCGGGACGACGGATGTTGTTGAACCTGCCGTTGACCAACCGGCTGCGATTGTCGACCAAGCTGATGAGTCAGAAACGGCCGTTGTTTCTGAAGACGCATCCAGTGTAGAAAGTGATCCGGTTGAGGAAGCGATTGAAGTGGTAAAAGAAGTGGTGGAAGAGGTTGCTGTAGAGGAAACGGCCGTTGAGATGGTAGAACAATCCTCTGAGCCAATTGCTGAAACAGCAGACCCAGTTGTTGAAGTACCAGCCATTCCTCAAGAAATCAATCTGGACGACTTTGTCACAGGGGATCAATTTTCAGATAATTTTGTGAAACACATCATCATCACTTGGGACGGTGTAGATCAATTTAATGCACCCATCTCAGTTGAAATGGAGATGTTGGCCCAAATTCAAACCTTGCCTGTGTCTGCCCAAGCCACGCATATCACGATGCGCTCAACAGACGAGCCTGACTTCATTATGAAATCCGTTGAGTTGGACGGACAATATTTCTTCTCAAACCCAGATACTGGCTGTATGGTGACTGATGTCAGTCAGATAGACAATAGCTTTTCAGACGGATTTGTACCTGTGGCGGATTTCACAGCACCCGCTCAATTGCTTGAAAAAGGAGTTGGCATC
>JANQSK010000918.1 GCA_028284105.1 Anaerolineae bacterium | reverse complement strand
GAACTTCCTGTCCATTTTAGCGGCTTTAGGCGACAGCAACATCGATGGGCACGCGGTAGCTTAGAGTGTGCATTTAATTTGATTGGTAAAGTACGCAAGGCAGAAGTTCCCTTGATGAAGCGGATTCAAGCCTTTCTACATTTGACCGCCTATGGTATTCATTTACTGCTGTTTGCTACACTTTTGATTTATCCTGGGGTGGTAGAAATTAGCTTACAATATCCTCGGTTTCAATATTTGTATGGATTATCTTTTTTGCTAGGGGTTACAGCTTTTGCACCGACACTATTTTTTATATTGGGGCAAAGGCAACTTGGCCGACCTATATTGAAGCAACTCCCTCAAATTATTTTAGTGTCAATTGTGGGCTCTGGTATGATGTTCAATACGACACGGGCATTATGGCAGATTTTCAGAGGGCGCCAAGAAGCATTTGAACGCACAGCCAAATTTGGTATTGAAACGAAACAAGAAAATTGGCAGGAAAAAAGATATCAACTCCGGTTTGATTCGATCGTTTATTTTGAACTGTTTTTTGGTTTGTACAGTTTGTTCGCTGGTTGGCGCGCCCTTGTAAATATCAATTTAGGGGTTGGCTTTTACGCCCTCTTTTTTGCAACGGGTTTGCTTCTCGTGGCATCAATTACGATTGCAGAAACATTGTCTATTTATCGCCATCGAGAAGCACGGGCAAATAGTATTGCTATTGAAAAAACACAGTGGTCAACCAATTGATGCCGTCCAATAATCAATTGCAAAACGCCCTCCTTATTATGGCAAAACGGCCGTTTCCCGGTCATACAAAAACCCGCCTCACCCCCTTTTTAACGGAACAACAAGCAGCAGAGCTGTATGCCTCCTTTTTACAGGATGTCCTTGACAAGGTTGCTCATTTGCCTGATGTGGCACCCTATGTAGCATTTGCTCCTGAAACGGCCGTTTCCTATTTTCAGGAGATAGCACCCTATTTCGGCCTAGTCCCCCAAACAGGTGAAACCTTAGGTGATCGGCTTGATTATGTGCTGACCGCGTGCCAACAATATGGACATCAACGTGTAGCAGCCATGAATAGTGATAGTCCAAATTTGCCCCCAGAATATCTGAGTGAAGCCTTTCATCTACTTGAGGACAGGTCAGTAGACGTCGTGCTAGGCCCATGTGAGGATGGGGGATATTATTTAATTGGCTGGAAACGGCCGTATCCAGCTCTAGTGCGAGATGTGCAAATGTCGACCCCTGACGTGTTAAAAGATACGCTTGAAATTGCCAATAAGCTTTCTTTGAAAGTGGCACTTTTACCCGAATGGTATGATGTTGATTCTGAATGTGAGCTAAAGCGATTAGCAAAAGAGTTGCAAAATAATACGACTCATTCCCCTCATACGTTGAACTATTTAAAGAATCTGAACCTCTAGTAGTTTTCAAAAACCCAATTGTGATTGATAATTCAATATTTATTGTTCTAAGAGCCTGAAAAAGGATTCAGATCCATGTTTCCATATCTCACATCTAATCAATCGCTGTGGCTAATGGTGCTGCTTATTCTTTGGGCTATTGTACTATTTGGCGGTTTTATTTTTGGGAATGAAAGTGAAACCCATCGTACGCCAGCCGTAAATCGAATGGCCTCTTCGATCATTTTGGTGATTGCAGGCTGGAGTTGGTTCTTATTTTGTGAAAATCCTGAAATACGGCCGTTTGCACTCCTTATCGCGATTGGAATGACCTTTGGTTTTGGGGGCGACTTGGTGCTTTCTAGATTGCTTCCCATTGGGCGGTCTGTCATTTTGGGTATGCTGTTGTTTGGTGTGGGGCATATTTTTTACATATTTGGCATTGTTCAATCGACGCAGCGGTGGGGATATACGGCCGTCCCCCCAAGAATGAATGCACTCATCGTTTGGCTCCTAATAGGGCTGATTGGATGGTATATTGTCGTTTTCCGAGGGCAAAAACCAAGTGTTTTACATTGGGCAGCGCTGCCTTATGCGCTTCTATTGGCAAGTACAACGGGAGTCGCTATGGGTTTATCCCTCCAAGCTAATGATTTTATTTGGCTCACTATTGGCGCTGGCCTTTTCTTGTTTAGTGATCTGGTTTTGGCTGGTGAACTGTTTGCAGATTATAAATTTAGATCAGTTGGAGATGTTGTTTGGTTAACCTATGGGCCTGGACAGATGCTGATTGTCTATTCAATTGGCATCGCCCATGCTGTTATTCTTTAGGGTCTTGCGGGGCAAAATTTAGATACGGCTGAATTCCAAAATTAAGATGCCAATTACCTTTAAAATGGGAACAGCTTAAAAGAAGGAAAAATGAGATATGACACCAGCGGAGATTAAGCCAATTATCTCTTTTGAAGAGTTTGAAAAATTAGATATTCGGGTCGGGACAATAACGGCCGTTCAGGAAATTCCAAAGTCAAATAAGCTGATGAAATTAATTGTTGATTTTGGCGATCATACGCGCCAAATTTTAGCTGGGATCAAACAAGAACGAGAAGATCCAACTGAAATAGAAGGCAAGCAGGCACTTTTTGTGGTCAACATGGCTGACCGAAAAATGGCAGGCGAAGTGTCTCAGGGGATGTTGTTTGACATTGGTTATGCAGATGGAGTAACGCCAGTTCTCGCCATGCCTGAGACTGCCGTACCCAATGGCACACGGGCAGGATAAAGGCTTATTGAGTGATCTCCATAAATGTTTTGCGCCATGTTTCATCTTCGCCCCAGCTGAATGGAGCCTGAATGGTTGTGCGAGGGTAAACGGCCGTTTCCAAAAGATTCAGACCAATCTCTAAGATCTGCTTTTGCATTTCAGGATCATTCGGTTTGCCACATGGATTACCAAGCGGGAAATCGGTAAACACAAATCTGGGGACCCCACACTGCTCTACAATGTCGCGAGCCGAGCCAATAACAACCGTTGGAATCCCATTTTCTTCTAGTTCTCGGGCCGCCAAACTGGCGGTCTGATGACAAACGGGTCAGAGTGGAAATAAGAAGGCAACATCGACATCATCTTCTTGGCAGAGCTTTAAAAGCTTTGGTGCATTGATTTCTTTTGTTAGGCGCTGGCTAAACTTAGTTGGAATCCCATAAAACCGAGTTGAGAGGGTTCCAATACGGCCGTTTTTGACAAACGTGTTCATGTGATTGATAGGCATAAAACTGCCCAAATCATCCGTGTGCGTTGCTTTTTTGTGCCAAAAAAGATGCCAGGTGTGCAGGGAATCAGGTATGGGTTGGGTAGGAGAGGCGTAGACTTGCCGATCTTCGCCGCCGGCTTCATCTAGCGCTGCTGTCGTCACTAATCCTATTTTGCATTCATTCAATGGTTTAGACAGCGTTTGGAATGGTGCATGGGCATAAGTTGCCCAACGATATGGGTTTCCAAACCCTTTATTCAGATAATATTCCCTTGATTTATCGATATAGCTGACAGCAACTCGATGTGTCGGATCCTGTTCAATCATGAGTCCATTTTCCAAGTTTGTTTCACATCGATGACGGTGCGGTCCAACTCCTTGTAGGTTTCCATCTCATCAGTTTGATAAATATATGTACGACCAGGTTGGGTGCTATATCCGGCATGATTCCCCGTTTTGTCCACTGCTACAAAATTCATCACACTCAAAAATTGCCCCCCTAAATCATTTAAATCCACCATCGCCTGTTCACACGCTTTTTTGAGGTCATATCCCATT
>JANQSK010000911.1 GCA_028284105.1 Anaerolineae bacterium | reverse complement strand
ATGGTCGAAATAGATCCATTCCCGTTCGTGAAAAAGCCACGTACCCATCTGCCCGAATGCTGTTTTCAGGCGTCGTTACAATCGTTGTTTTACTGTCATCATAATGAAGCGCAAAGTAGGCTGATAGGCCATCACCGATATCATTTTCATCTAATAAGTGGCGAATTGCATTCCGTTTCTCATTTAAACTCATAATCTGGAAGTATAAGATACAGTTTGCCAATGAAACAACTACAGGTACAATAATCTCATCTCAAGTTTAGAGGCAAATATGATTTTAGTTCGCAGAACAAATCCAAATGTTTATCCACCCATCAGCGGTGGCTATTTGCCGATCCAACAGTTCTGACCTTCACAACCATTTTCAGTTGAATTGCAAAAGCCCCGCATCATCCAATGCGGGGCTTTTTTATTTTGTCTATAACGTAAGCATACAGCCTTACAGGAACCCATTTATGAATATTTACATTCAGCTATTAAAAACCTATTTATCTACTCAAAAATGGCGCGTTGCCTTGCTCGTCTTTTTAGTCGTCACTAGCATTGGCTTGCGATTGGCAAACCCTCAATTTGTCCGCTTCTTTATTGATGCAGCTGAATCTGGCAGAGCCATTGATCGATTGTTAGGAGCAGCAGGTCTGTTTATTTTAGTAGCAATCATCCGTCAGGGAATCGATATTGCTGCCACATTTATTGGTGAGCAGGTAGCATGGATTGCAACCAATGCCTTGCGCGCCGATCTCGCGGAACATTGCCTCAAGTTAGATATGTCCTTCCACAAGGTGAATAAACCGGGTGAATTAATAGAACGCGTTGATGGTGATGTTAATCAACTTGCTAATTTCTTCTCTCAACTCATCATTCGGTTGAGTACAAACTTTCTTCTTCTCATTGGCATCGTAATTTTAGTTTGGCAAATTGATTGGCGGTTTGGGGTTTCCTTCGCTTTGATCATGGCGGTTGGGCTAATCATCATCAACGCTTTACAAAAACTCACAGTCCCACGATGGGGAAAACTGCGCGAAGCAGATACATCACTCTTTGGCTATTTGGAAGAATGGCTCATGGGCACTGAAATTATTCGATCGAGTGGCGCAACACCGTACATCATGAACCGACTGCATACGCTTCAACGGGAACGCTGGCTGAGCATGCGTTCTGCGATGCGGATGAACTCATTCATGATGGCTTTACCCACGTTTATTTTTGTGTTTGCCTACATTGCTTCTCACCTTTGGGGAACCTTTTTATTCACGAATGAGGTGTTAACGATAGGCACGTTGTATTTGGTTTTTTATTACATTGATGTGATCAAGGACCCGCTTTGGGAGGTGTCAAGGCAGGTTCAAGATTTGCAAAGAGCTGCTGCCAGTGTGCGCCGTATTGCCAACCTCTTTCAAGAACGGCCTACTATTCATGACGGCGCTGGGGTTGATTTCAATGAAGGAGCGCTCTCAGTGCAGTTTGAGAATGTCGGCTTTTACTATGCTGATGAACCCGAAACAGCCGTTTTGCAAAACATCACTTTTAACCTTGAACCAGGCAAAGTGCTTGGCCTTTTAGGTCGGACTGGGAGTGGGAAATCGACACTGTCTAAGCTTATATTCCGCTTTTACGATGTGACCGATGGGGCTATTCGCTTAGGAGGTCATGATTTACGAGATGCAACCCAAGCCAGCCTTCGACAGCGCATCGGAATGGTGACTCAGGAAGTGGAGCTTCTTAACAGCTCCCTACGCAATAATCTGACTCTTTTTGATAGCTCTATTCCTGATGAAAAGATATTAGAAACATTATCAGTTTTGGGGCTGGATGATTGGTTCAACGGTTTACCAGAAGGACTTGACACCTATATTGCCTCTAATGATGAGCTTTCTTCTGGTGAGGCGCAGCTATTGGCGTTTGCGCGTATCTTTTTATTCGACCCAGGCTTGGTCATTCTAGATGAAGCCTCTTCACGTTTAGACCCCGTCACCGAACACCTCATTGAAAAAGCAATTGACCGTCTGTTAAACGGCCGTACAGCGATCATTATTGCCCATCGCCTCGCAACCGTTCAAAGAGCAGATCAAATCATGATCCTCAAGCAGGGCGAAATTATCGAACATGATGAACGGAAATTGCTTGTGGCTAATCCAAATTCACACTTTTCTCAACTCCTCAAAACGGGGTTAGGAGAAGGAGTTGCGGTATGAAAACCTATCAATATTTCTCACAACTAATCAAGTATCGTCCTCTTTATTATGCAGGGGATATTATTTCGATTTCAATTCATTTTGCTGCCATTACAACCACGGGACTGATTTTGCGAGCCTATTTTAACGGGCTCACAGGCGAAGCAGGATTTGCCTTATCAGTCTGGCCCATTGTTTGGCTTCAGATCGCAAGCGCCCTTTTAATTGCGGGCACGAACACGGGCGCTGCGCTTGCCTATATCAATTTTGAATACCACAACATGGCGCTACTCATTCGCAATATGTTCCACCGTATTTTGCAGATGCCAGGGTCTCATCCCTTGCCAGTAAATCCCGACGGACGCGTCATGACAACAGGTGAGGCCATCAGCACATTTCGAGACGATACCCAAAAATTGCTAGAGGCTTTAGTCATTATCGATGACTTGGTTGGGTTACTCATTTCAGCGGCCATTTCATTTACAGTCATGATATCGATTAGTCCGCTTGTCACTTTAGCAACCTTTTTACCATTAAGTTTGGTCATTTTTGCAGCAGAACGAATGGGGGAACGGGCCAAACAGTATCGTAAGCAAAGCCGTGAAGCGACAGGTCAGGTCACAAGCTTAATTGCCAGCATGTTTGAAAATACCCAAGCAATCAAAGTCGCATCGGCTGAAGATCGTCTCGTTCAACACTTTCGAGAGGTCAATCTCCGCCGGCAAGATGCGATGATTAAAGATCAAGTATTTTCCAAGCTCATTGATGCGCTTTCAAATTCAACTATCGATATTGGTTTGGGGTTAATTTTGCTCACTACGGCACAGTTGTTGCTCACAGACCAAATGACCTTAGGTGATTTTGCCCTCTTTGCCGCTTACATTTGGCCCACAACCCAACT
>JANQSK010000866.1 GCA_028284105.1 Anaerolineae bacterium | reverse complement strand
TCCGCTACTCGTTGAAGGCCAAATTGTCGGTGGTGTCGCACAAGGTGTTGGGCAAGCATTGTGGGAACATGGTGCTTATGATGAAAACGGCCAGCTTGTCAGCGGCTCTTTCATGGATTATGCCATGCCACGTGCTGATGGCTTCCCAGGTATTCGCGTTGGTCGAACGATCACCCCATCTCCTTCTAACCCGCTTGGTGTCAAAGGGGCTGGCGAAATGGGAACGATTGCTGGTACGGTAACGGTTGCCAATGCCGTAATGGACGCACTTGCTCCATTAGGCGTTCGTCATATCGATTTACCATTGACGGCACAAAAAATTAAGGCGGCTATCGATGAGGCCGCAAATGGAGGAGGTGACTAATGTATCCACCAAAATTTGATTATCACAAAGCTAGTTCATTAAGTGACGCCATCGATATGCGAAAGAGCAGCGATGGCAA
Source organism: Anaerolineae bacterium (assembly GCA_028284105.1). Taxonomy (GTDB): domain Bacteria; phylum Chloroflexota; class Anaerolineae; order Promineifilales; family Promineifilaceae; genus QQUD01. The sequence continues at coordinate 11,651 of JANQSK010000866.1, read as the reverse complement.
GTTTATTGCCGGTGGGCATAGTCTGATCCCAGCCATGAATCTCCGTTTAGCTGATCCGGGAACCTTGGTTGATATTGGCAACTTGCCTGATATGAAAGGCATTTGGAAGCGAGACCATGTCTATTACATTGGTGCATTAACGACTCATGCAATGGTGGCTGCATCAACTGAGCTGCCCGGTGCATTGACTGAAGCAGCAGGCATGATTGGTGATCCTCAAGTTCGCAATCGCGGTACTGTTGGTGGAAATGTTGCCCATGCGGACCCCGCTTCTGATTTACCAACTGTGTTGATGGCGCTACGCGCTCAATTCCGCATTCAAGGTGCAGACGGGATGCGTAATGTCTCTTCTGATGACTTTTTCGTCGATTTGTTTGAAACGGCATTAACGGAAGATGAAATCTTAATCGGTTGTGCCGTTTTCGATGAACGTCCTAATACTGGCTCGGCTTATAACAAGTTGTTCAATCCGGCATCTCGATATGCAATGGTTGGCGCAGCTGCCACCGTCACGATTGACAATGGTGTTATTCGTAAAGCTGGTGTTGCCGTTGGTGGGTTGACTTCAAAAGCCACACGTGCCAATGCGGTAGAAGCGGCTTTGGTTGGAAAGGCTCCATCTGATGATACACTGGCAGCTGCAGCTGCAGCGATTGGTGATGACCTGGGTGATGATGTCAACGGTGATATTCATGCCAGTGCAGAGTATCGTCGTATGATGGCTCCAGTATTTGTTCGCCGCGCGCTAGAAACGGCCGTTAGTCGGGCAAGCTAATTATTTAACATCAAAGATAAGCAAGTCGTTTTAGGATGACTTGCTTATCTTTCTTCCTATTACCAAAACTCCTCAGAAAAACCATCAAGTGAATTACAAGTGAATATTCAACCAAACTTCTAATTTGGTTTCTATTTGTTTGAATTTACTCCTGCAATAAATTCAAACTGTAAGCTTGCCGCGGTATCTTTAAGTTGAGAATAGTTAACGAGAGTTCCAATCGTTAGTGACCTAAAAGAGCCAACAATTTAAGTAACCTGTCAAGCAAATAAGCAGTTCCCCGTTGTATCACACATTTGCTCACCAAAGCATACGCTATGAATAAAGCAGAAAAATATCTTCATTATGGGATTCGAGCCTATAACAAGGGTGATCGCCAAAAAGCAAAAAAATATTTCAAAGCCGCACTTAAATACAACAAGAAAAGTGAAAAAGCATGGCGCATGCTGGCAAAGGTCGTTTCATCAAGAGAGGACCGAATCACCTGTTTAAAAAACATTCTTGTTATCAATCCCGGTAACATGAAGGCTAGGCAAAGCTTAAAACGGCTCACCGGTGAGTTTGAAACACCAGTACACTCTACTAATCAGTTTGATGTGTCCGTTCGTCAACAATCAATCAACAAATTCTCCCCTTACTTTGATGATGATTTTCACGCTCAATTAGATGCTGAAAACCATAAAGTAAAATTCAATGATGTTTGGGAAGAGACTGTTCCCATGTGTGCCTACTGTGCGACCGACATCTCAAGAAGCCAAAATAAATGTCCAAAATGTAAACGAAAGTTGTTCGGATGGGTGTTATCGGAACCCTCTGTGAGTCAAGCCGTTAAAATATGGATTTTGCTTCGGGCGCTTATCCATATCCAATTAATCATTGTCTATTTTCTATGGTTTATCCCTAATCAAGATTTAATCGTGACAAAGGGCATTTTACCTAGCAGCATGATTTCAATTGTGGGTTATGGCTTAATTATTGGCCAGATTACCGGTGCTGGATTAACTATCATGCTCTGGTTTAGGAAAGTTGAAGCGTTTTGGCTTTCAGTTTTTGGCTCCTTAGTAGCGACTTTACTTGTCGCTTACTTCTTACGATTCCAGCTTTCATCAATGAGTTTACCCTTTGGGATTGTATATGGGCTACTTTACTGCACGGCCGTTTTTTTCAGCACCAAAGCGTACCCCAACTTTGAACAAAATAAGCAGAAAATCACCGCTCAAGTCAATCCAAATATTACGAACGTCAACAAACTTGACCATTTAGCGCACGGCTATGCCAAGCTTGGCATGTGGGGAACGGCCGTTCAGCATTGGCGGAAAGCGATCCAATTTCAAATTGATCACCCTAAAATTAATGCCCATCTCGCAAATGGATACTTACAGCTTGGCTTTGACAAACGCGCCATCGATCAATATGAGAAGGCAATTACCTTTTCTAACGATCCCAAATTGAGACAGGCATTGTCGCATCTCCAAAAGGAAAACCTTCAAGAAGATGCCTTATCTCCAATCAACAGTAGCCATCCCATTGCAACGATATAACCATCAACGTTTTTTTTAATCAAAGAATGCAAAACCTTTCGTTAGTTCGAAAGGTTTTTAATTTTTACTAAAATTGTCGAGATTTCACTTTCGTTTTCGTTGATTCAATAAGAACTAGTATGCTACTATTCTTAAGCATGCTGATTGTTACGACAGTCAATTAGGGTAAATCACTGATATTTTTACCCACCAAGCGCCACGGTTCCGAAAAACCTATGAAAAAAAATTCAATAGTTCATCAATTTGTTACATTGTGTTTGCTTATTGCAATATTCCTCACAGGTTGTGCCATTGAAGAGGCTACCCCTGAAGCAACGCCAACCTTACCTTCAACACGAACACCAACCGCGTCTCCATCTCCTACCATCACACCATCTCCAACAATCACACCAACACCGTTACCAACAGAAACGCCAACATCAACACCAACGCCGGCACCATTAGAACCTGCCCAAATATTCAGTTCAATCTCACCATCAATTGCTTTCATTGATACGCCAGCTGGGTCAGGAAGCGGTATTTTGATTGAGGGAAACTATGTACTAACAAATGCACATGTCGTGTGGCCATTTGAAGCCGTCAGGATTGTCTTCCCCAACGGTGAAGAATATTTAGAGACCGAAGTGGCCAATGTTGATCTGATGGCCGATCTGGCGGTGCTTGGCCCAATAGAAACTGAGCTAGAGCCTCAATCGTTAACTGATGGAGAATCACTGGTTATCGGTTCAAATGTATATCTCATTGGGTATCCTGGTGAATTTGAATCTTTCCCTCAACCAACAATTACGCAAGGGCTCATTTCACGGCTGCGTGAGTGGGAAGCCTTGGATATCACCTATTTTCAATCTGATGCTTCGATTGCCGGTGGCCAGAGTGGTGGCGCACTTGTATCAGAGAGAGGTGAAATTATAGGCGTTTCTGGCTTCTTTTTTACAGAAGCTGATTTTGCATTGGTAGCGTCCGCGATTGATATCAAAGCACGGGCAGAAGGGCTTGTTGCTGGTGAAGATGTTTCTGGGCTTGGCACATGGCGTTTGCCCACTGATAAACCTGGGCTCAATGCTGAAAATGTGCTCATTGATAACTATTGGGACACGGCCGCTTTTATCATTAACGAGCCTGGCCAAACGGAACTCGCAATTCAGGTGGATTCTGAGATCGATATCAGTCTTTTAGTCACAAGCATCTATGGTGACGAGATTATCTTCGCTAATGAAACGGCAGAAGGGGAAGAATCTGGTGAAGCGACATTATTCTTAAATGCACCCCACTTCGTGCAAATCGAAAAATACACTTTCGCTTCAGAGCTTATTCGCATTGATAGTAGTCATCCCTTGATTCCCTATTCAGAAAATAGAGACCAAAAGCTTGTGCAAGTGGGTGATACGGTTCAGTCAATGATCGACTATCCAGGAGATTTTGATCGTTTCCCTATCTTTTTAGATGCAGGTGAGGTAATCAATCTCCAATTAGAATCGATTCTCATTGATCCGCTCGTATCCATTGTTCCTGATCGCAATTTTAGAGATGAAGAGTACCTTTTTGATGATGACAGTGGCGGGGGCTTATTCGGTTTAGATGCCGAATTCACCTATGAAGCACCAGAGAGCGGTCGATATAATATTCTCGTTTGGGATGCACTAGGTGAGCAATATGGTGGATACACCCTTACTGTTAGCGAAACATATGAAGGTGCACCTACACCAATGGCCCCACCACCTACCCCTACCCCTTCGTTAACTGAATTTGGTGAAATGGCGACATTCCTCGATCCATTCGGAGATTTTTCATTACAATATCCTGCTGAATGGGCCTCAATCGAGGTCGGCGCTCTTTCCCCGGATGATACATGCGTTCAAGCATTAGCTTGTTTTGAAAAGGGAGATGAAATCTTCATGTTCATTTTAGAAGGGGATTTGACGGGCTACGAAGATGACATCACCATCGAAGAAATAACCGAGGAGCTTAGCCAAGCCCTAGCAGTTGATGGGGTAACAACCATTTCCCAAGAAGTTCGTGAAGTTGATAGAAATTTGGAAATAGGGGTCATTTATCTCGATGACAGCACGATTGACGGAACGGCCGTTTCCACAGTTTATCTTGGCGACACCTTCTTTATTCTGTCGATTTATGTGATTGATAATGGCATCTATGAAGAGGTCGCACCGATTATTGAATATTCAATCAACTCATTTAGGTTGCAATAAGATTTAAAGGCATATCAAGGGCTTGACCAAATTGGGCCAAAATCCTCAAGGTCAAGCCCCAAATCACCTGTTCACGAAAGCGAATACCGGGAAAGTGGCGTCCTTGCCATTCGACATGTTTACTTTTCCAATTTTGTGTGTTCCACAAATGAGCCGTTGGAATCCAGTAAGCTTGCTGCAGTTCACTATTAATTTTGAAAGGAGGTGGGCCACTCTCTAGAATATAAATCATCGGTTTAAGCAACAGTGGCGGTCGCTTTGAACTACCATGCGTTTGGACGATATCTAAACTTCCTGCTAAAAATCGATCTTCCAAACAGAACCCAATTTCCTCAAAGGCTTCCCTTTTTGCAACTTGATTAAACGTTACATCATCAGGGTCAGCCTTCCCTCCCGGAAAAGCCATATCCCCAGACCAAGGATCCCCCTCAAAGGTTGCTCGTAGTCCAAAACATAAATTCAGACTGTTGTCAGATTGATGAAAAATCATGGCAACAGAGGCACATCTTTGGTTATTGTCTACCGGATAATGAACGGCCGTTTCCCGATCAAACTGGTTTCGTATATCATCGATTGAAAATAAATCAGGCTTCATAGACCCCATTTTGAGTGGAAAATAGCATTTCGGCAATCACCACTCAACACACACTCAGGTAATATGTGAAAATCAAGTAGTATCTTGAAAGAGAGCTGGCTAAATTTTGATTTTCACCGAGTAAATTTCGCATTTCCAGCCTCTTTTATTTCAAGATATTTTGTGAAATTTACATAAATTGAAGGAGATCTTGCGTGAAAATAGTTGATTTAGCCCCAGATATGATTTTGCACAATGGCACAATTTATACAGTCGATCCTCAAAACTCGGTTGCCCAAGCAGTCGCAATAAAAGACGGCCGTTTTCTGGCCATTGGCAGCAATGAGGAACTTCTGGCTTTAGCCGGTGATGGCACCCAAATGGTTGACCTGAATGGGCAAACCGTCTTACCCGGCATTTTTGACAGCCACGCTCACTTGCAGGAAGTTGGGCTCAAACTTGCTGCCGTTCGCTTAGATGAGTGTGAATCCCCTGAAGAGATGATGGAACTCGTTCGTGAACGAGCCAAAATCACACCTCCAGGCGAGTGGATTGTGGGGATGGGTTGGAATGAAGGCAATTTCAAAGACGGCCGTTTACCAACAAAACAGGATATAGATTCAGCCACAGATCTACACCCCGTCCTGTTACAGCGCTTTTTTAACACCGATGTTGTTAATTCCGTCGCTCTTCAAAAAGCAAACATTCATGCAGGCACAGCAGATCCAGAAGGGGGCCGAATTGAGAGAGACGCTTCAGGGCAACCCAATGGGCTTCTTCGTGCAGCTGCAAAACTGCTTGTACGTTCATTGATTCCTCGCCCCACGCTTGATGAGCTAAAACATGCAATTAAATTAGGCTGTGCCGACTTCAATCAATTCGGTATTACCAGCATGATCGATCCGGGGTTGATGTCATATGAAATGCACGCTTATCAAGCAAGCTATGACGATCTCACAATCCGCATGAATATCATGCCGAGCTGGCACGGCTTCCGTGAGCACGAAACGGAAACACAGCTTGATTACAGAGCGCGCGAGCTTGGCATTTATTCAGGATTAGGGGACGAGTGGCTTAAAATGGGTGGACTCAAAATGGCGCTCGATGGGGGAACCACTCCTCACACTGCTTTGATGTATGAACCCTTTGAAGGGGAAAGTGAAGTTATTGATTACAACCGTATTTCACCAGAAACATTGCGCCGGCACTTTCAAACGGCGCAAGAATTGGGCTGGGACGTTGGCATTCACATTTGTGGGGATAAAGCGATGGATATTGCTGCAGATGCATTTGCAAAGATAGCTACCGATTTTCCTCGTGATGATATGCGGCACAACATCATCCATGCTTACTTCCCATCTGATCGTGCCCTCCAACAAATGGCAACCCATCAAATCGCGGCAGTCATTCAACCCACATTCATCTATTGGGAAGGAGACCTCATTTTTCGGGACGTAGGTGAAAAACGGGCAGCTAATTGGAAACCATCACGTAAATTCCTCGACCGAGGCATCCCACTCACAGCAAGCTCAGATGTCCCCAGCACCGTTTCGGCCAACCCATTTATTGCGATGTACACGCTTGTCACGCGAAAAAACAATCTTGATCAGCAAGTTGCTCCCGACCAGGCGATGACGCGTGAAGAGGCACTGAGAGCATATACCATCTCCGGCACCTGGCTTACTCGAGAAGAGCATTTAAAAGGCTCTATTGAAGTGGGTAAGCTCGCCGACCTTGCCGTCATCGATCGCGATTTTTTCACCATCCCAGAAGACGACATTAAAAACATTCAAGCTACAAAGACTATTGTCGGAGGTGAGGTTGTTTGGGAGAAATCTGAAGAATAAAAATTTTGTTTGTGTGATTGTCGAGTAAATTAGTGTTCGACAATCACACTTTGAACCGCTAGTTGTCCATTTCAATCACAATCTTGACAGCCCCTTCGTCTCGCGTGTCTTGAAGCGCATAGGCTTGCAGCACCTCATCGAAATTAAAGCGGTGAGTAATCAAAGGGGCGACATCTACATCACCGTCTGCAATCATGCGAAGCGCGATTTGGGTTGAAAGATGATCCTTCTCACGGGAGGCATGCACAATTGATTTTAATGTAACGCATTTGATAAACATGTCGTAATAATTTATGGGGAAGACTTTTGCGCGTGGCACCCCAAATTGCAGCATAAAACCAGAATGTTTGACCAATGAAATTGCTAAATTTGCAGAATCAACTTCACCAGCGGCGTCAATAACCACATCAGCTAGCTCTCCATCGGTTATTTCCTGAAGTGTCTTTAAAGCATCGGCCTCTTTGTTGTGAATCGTGTGTGTTGCGCCATATTGGGTGCTGAGCATCAGCCGATGCGCTTGTAAATCAATCGCAATAACGCGATGTGCTCCCATTCGGCTGGTCATTGTGTTAAACCATTGTCCGGCCGAACCCTGACCAATGATAACCACAGTTTGGCCAATAAGATTTGGAAGCTGTTGACACGCGAAAATGACGGTGCCAAGCTGTTGGGCTTGCAATAAGTGCTCAGGATCCCCTTTTCCCGGTAAAGTCAGCACGTTTTTGTTGGGTGCCAAGTAATAGTCGGCCATGGCGCCATGATCTGGAACAATGGCTAGAACCATGTCTCCCACTTTGTAAGAAGGCAGTTCGCCACCTTTGGACTCACCAATTTTTTCAACAAACCCAATCATTTCATGCCCTGTTGAGCCCGGGGCACATGGGTATCGATCTTCAGGAAGATAATGTAGCCATGCGATGTCGCTCCCACACAGACTCAGCCGATGGGTTCTAATGAGTGTGTGCTCTGGTTTAATTTCAGGAACGGCCGTTTCTACAAACTCTGCTTTACCACGGGCAACAAGTTGGACTGCTTTCATCTCACTTTCCTCCAGAAATATGACGTTCAAGGGCATCAACGCCTAAAAAATAGCTGTTTCGGCCAAAGCCAGCAATGACACCTAAACAAACAGCGCTTAAATAGGAGTGATGCCTAAAAGATTCTCGGGCATGGACATTCGAAATATGCACTTCAACAACAGGGAGCTCGATACTGCTAATGGCGTCTCGTAAAGCGACACTCGTATGCGTGTATGCACCAGCATTAAACACAATGCCATCTGCCCACGTTCGAGCCTCCTGAACGGCCGTTACAAGCTTCCCTTCACTATTGGATTGAAATGCCTTTATTTCAATATTTTTTGTGGCGGCATATTGTTGAACGGCCGTTTCTAGTTCAGCAAGCGTTTCAGAACCATAAATTTCCGGCTCGCGTAAGCCCAACATATTTAAATTTGGTCCGTTCAATAGCAATATTTTTAACATTCTTATTCCTTTTTACGGAGCAGAAACAGCCCATCACCAATAGGCACAAGCGAAATATCAACACGCTCATCAGATTTCGCTTTTAAGTTTAACTCACGAATTGCCACTGTATCTTCATATTGGTCCGTTTCATCGATGACAGCGCCACCCCATAACACGTTATCAAAAGCAATAAAGCCACCGGGACGTAACAACTGCAAACATTGTTCATAATAGTGTGAGTAGTTCGATTTATCGGCATCAATAAATGCAAAATCGTACTGTCCGGAATGACCCGCATCAATCAATTGGGATAACGTTTCAGTTGCCGGAGCTAGTCGAAGATCGATTTTATGATCGACCCCAGCCTCTCGCCAATAGCGTCGGGCTATGTTTGTATACTCTTCACTGACATCACAGGCAATAATACGGCCGTTTTCAGGTAATGCATTTGCTACCCATAGCGTGCTGCATCCGGTGAACACACCCACTTCAAGTGTCTTTTTTGCACCAATCAGCTTCAGTAAAAAGGCCAAAAATTGGCCTTGTTCAGGTGCCAAAAGCATGCCAGCACTGGGCATTTTTGAAACTTCTTCACGCATTTTCACGAGCACTTCCGGTTCTCTTAAAGAAACAGACAGCAAATATTCATGTAGTTCTGGTGAAATGGCTAAAGGTTCAACGGTCATGCAGCCTGTGCCTCCCAAAGTTGTTGCAAAATCTGCAAATGGCCTACATGCTCGGTGGTGTGCTCTAGTCCATGAAGCAAACACCAACCTACAGAAAGGGATTGATTACGACCTGGCCATTCAACCATTCGATCTAAATCTTCAATCGTCAACTTTGTCAATCCCTCTTGAATGTAAGCCATACTTTCATCTAATCGAGCTTGAAGGTTATCTTTTGAAATGCCATCGGTTTCGAATTCATCTTGGCGGACGCGCTCTGACTGTTCGCCTAGCGCCATATCTCCAACCCAAAATCGACCAGCTCCAGCCACATGTGAAATTAAAACGGCCGTTGAGTTCATATTCTCACCTGGTACCCAATCCATCGCTTCATCGGGCAAAGCATCAAGCACATTGTTCAAATCTTGATGGGATTTTGCAAAACGCTCTTGAAAATCTTTAAACAGCTGATGCATAAAAGCATCTCCTTTTCATCATTAGCTTTAAGTTTATTGGAAAATAGCTTGTAGACGGTCATGAGGAATCGCATGAACCGTATTATTATTGATGCCAACCATCGTTTCTGCAGCCGTTAGGGCATTGATGATAGCTTCTTCAGTGGCAAAGACCGTTCCTTCAAACAGCGGGGTATTTTGGTCATTTGGAATCATCGCAACCGTGCTGAGCTCTCCACGCTGAGCCGCCCCCTCATTAGCTGTTGAAAAGGCAATAAAAATATCACCAGAGCTATCTGCGCCCATCCCACCTACTCGAGCAATACCCAGCGGCACACGCCTTGCCAATCGCTTAAGCTGGTGTGGCAATAATGGGGCATCGGTTGCTACAACCACAATAATCGAGCCATCTCGATTCCCACTCGCCTTTTGATTAATTTGAGGCAATAAGTCAGGAATCATTTTGCCTACAGGCTGCCCTGAAATCATCAAATTCTGACGGCTTCCATAGTTAGCCTGCACCAAAACACCAATAGTGTATGACTTATCTTGAACAGTAACGATTCGCGATGCTGTGCCGATTCCCCCTTTGAAACCGTGGCAAATCATGCCTGTACCCCCACCAACACATCCTTCGGGTACAGGGCCGGACTTGGCGTTGTTTAAAGCTGCAAACACATGCTCTCGCTTGACGTGAAAGCCATTAATATCATTGAGCATACCATCATAGGTTTCACCAACAACGGGTAAACTCCAAAACACATCTGAGAATCGGGGGCTGTAGAAATTTTGCTCGTATGACCAAGCAATCGTCGCTTCATGAACTGCCCCCACACTGTGTGTGTTCGTAATCATGACAGGGCTTTCTAAGAAGCCAGATTCTTCAACCCAAGTTGTGCCGGTCATTTCCCCATTTCCATTCAGTGCATACCAACCGGCCATGACGGGATCAAATTGCTTGCCTCGGGGCAATACGGCCGTTACACCCGTTCGCACGGGCCCCTTGCCAACGACTAAATCTCCATCCCCGTCAATCAATGTCGTGTGTCCGACTTCAACACCAGCTACATCTGTAATGGCATTGAATGGACCACATTCCCCTTCAAAAGGAACTCCTAGTTCTCTTGCTTTGGGCATATTTACCTTTTATGATTTTTCTGAATTGATGATGCCGATACCTAACCCAATGATACCCATCCCCACAAGCGTGCCAACTGTAATTTTTTCATCAAGCACCAAGGCCCCACCTAAGGTTGCGGCAATTGGCACAATATAGGGAATCATAGCCCCCGCAATGGCCCCAAAACGGCCTACACTGTAAAAAAACAACCAAAAAGCAGCAACTGTTCCGATCAATCCCCCATATCCAACAGAAAAGATGCCCCAGCCATCTAAGTTTGTGATTTGAACGCCACCTGTCAAGAATATGATGGGAAGCAAAATCAATGCGCCAATGAAAATTTGGGTGCTTGTTAAATCGAAACTATCTGACTTTTTAGCGTAACGACGAACGTAAATAGTTGAACTACTCACCGAAAACAAGCCCAAAAAGACAAGAACGTATCCAATGGGATTCGCTTGACCAACCGTATCCAACCCCGTTTCACCACGTAGAGCAAGCATTAACGCTCCAGAAAATGCAAAAGCAACACCAACAATTTTGCGCTTGGTCAACGATTCGCCTTGAAGTAAAAAATGTGCCATTAAAACGGTGAAGGCTGGCCCAGTTGTATTTATGATTGAGGTAACTCCACTTGAAAGATAGTTAAGTGCTCCCACAAATGAAAGCATTGGAACAACCGTTGAAATGATCGCCAAAACAAAACCATGTCGCCATATCTCACTTCCTTTTGGCCACTCACGACTTTGATTGATGATGTAAACGATCGTAAGAGACACAGAGGCCACAACTAGCCTAAAAAAAACAAAGGTCAATGTGCTAAATTGACCTAAGGCAAATCGTGATGAAATTAAACTTGAACCAAAAAAGAAACCCGTTAACAGAACATATGGAATGGCTTTAGTGTTCAACAGATTTCAGCAATTTATTTTTGGTAAAACGGAGATAATGCGCGGACTTGTTGCTCAGCGCGATAGCTACTGCGGACGAATGGGCCGCTT
>JANQSK010000853.1 GCA_028284105.1 Anaerolineae bacterium | reverse complement strand
ACAACGTCGTATCTCAAGTAGCTGAAAATCAAGAAGCCCTCTCAGAGTTGGCTCAAAAGTCATTGACATTGATTGCACCCTCTCCATCAGAGTTGGCCGTCCGATTTGACCAACCCCCTAGCGCCAACGACAACATCATCATTTTCAGCGAGGTCCAACAAGTTCAACAGTGTGACCTTTGCCCCGAACAAGAGCTTTTTAGCGTCACGGCAATTGAAGAACAAATATTGACGCTGTACGGGCCTCAATCGAGCGGGCAGGTCTCTCCAGAACAAATCAGTAGCTTTTCATTTGAAGATTTAGATGCTTTCCTAGCGGCCGGTGGTGAACGCATTATTTATCCTTTGGAGCCCATCACCAGTACAGTCACTATCTCACCTGACGCCACACCCACTAGCATCGACTCTCCCATCCCAACACCGACCTCGACACCTCCTCCTCCCGCAGAGTTCTTGGTTCAAGAATCATTAGGCAGTGCAAACTGGATCATTTTCGCATTGACCAATAGTGACCATGACACCAGCACACTTTCTAACTTTTTGGCTCAACGTCCTGACTTAGCCCGAAACAGCAATGTGGTCGTTTTCGCCTACACGGTGCCCTACTTGCTCGACAGCACCGAAATCAGCCAATTAGCCGCCTATTTTGGCGTGTATAGCAAAACGGCGCCTTTTATTGACAGTTCTGTCCGTGCGCTGTTTCAGGAGATTCCCATCATTGGAAATTCGCCTGTGGATATTCCTAGCGTACGCTACTTTTTAAATGACCAGACGCAGCCTAATCCTCAACAACAAATCGAACTCTTTGTGGTGGATGATGCGGGTGAGCCGCTAGAACTGACGGATGAGCAGCTCGATTTGGCAGTGGGAGACACGATTCGGCTCCAAACGGGAACCATTTTAGACAACAACAATCACATCGTGCCAGACAATACGCTGGTCACTTTTAATCAGCGGGATTTGGTTGAAGGAACATTAAGCATCATTGCAGAAGTGCCGACGGTCAATGGTGTGGCTGAGCTTGATTATTTACTGGAAGCACGAACCGAAGATGGGCAGTTTCAAATAACGGCCGTTTCAGGAGACGCCACCATTTCAGTAGAAATCAACATCTCTGTAGGAGCCGCAGAAGGAGCGGCACAGCTTTCAGTATCGACCCCCATCCCACCGCCGACCTTCACGCCATCACCCACACCCATCCCTGAATCACCGACACCCACCAGCACCTTCACCTCAACACCTATCGTCCCAACAGAGACGCCAACTCCAACACCAATGCCTGAAACACCATCAGAAGCAGGGGTTCAAATTAGCTTGCCCGAAATGCAAACTTTTTTAGGCATGTTGCTCGGTTTAGCAGCGGTCGTTGGCACCAACCTCTTCTTAACCCCAGCCAAAGTCAACATGACTCATGTCGTTGGCCGGCTGATGTGGGGTTTAGTCGGTGGATTGCTGTTTTATATTTTTTATCTGTTGGCACTTGAAAACACGGCCGTTTTCCTCACGCTGGGGAACTGGTCAGGCTTAATAACGGCCCTCATAGGTGGCGGCTTCGGGCTCTTCCTCTATCAATTTTTCAAATAACACATGTCACTCCCGCCTGCGCGGGAGTCCACTGGATGCCCGTCTACACGGACATGACAAAAAACCTAGCCTCCAAAAAGTAAAAACATCCCACAAATAAGTCCAACGCCTACTAGTGTCATATAAGTTTCCGGCTGCAAAGTCGTTTCAAGCGTTGCCATCGATGGATTGTCAGGGAAATAATAGACATCAACACGTTTCCCCTTTGGATAGCGTCTCTGCTGCTCTCGGGCAATGAGTTGGTATCCCCAAATAAACCCAAACACGATTCGACTGCTCTTATATTCCTCACCATCTACTTCATAGTTATACTGCAGGAGCAATTGATAAGAATAGCCCCGGCTACCACGGGTTCTTCTAATCATTGACTCTGTAATTTTGCCTCGTGTCGATGGCCATTGTTTACTTTGATGTGCCCAATACGCCTCATACGCTGTTTTTCCAACAGCAAAAAGTAAAATGGCACCGCCAATGTAAGGAAAGAATGGAAACAATTGTGCACCTGTGAATTTGGATAAAAAAAGCACAAAACGGCCGTTTTGTGCTTCCTCAAAGTGCCCCCGGGAGGACTCGAACCTCCAACCTTACGATTAAGAGTCGCCTGCTCTGCCAATTGAGCTACGGAGGCGGGTGTTGCAACGCAGAATTATAACCAAAGTCGCCAAAAAGAAAAACCAATCATGAAGAAAAATCAGGGTGTTTAGATGTCAAACCTAAGCGAAGGCTGAGCCTGTCGAAGCCTGGCTTACCTCAACGACTTTGTTGTAATTACTTAGCAGCATCAAGAATTTTCAGAATCGTTTCTTCTTTCGATTGATTATAAATTTCTGAATTAGCTGGAGCAAGATGATGCGCATCATCCTTAGCCTTCTCATAAGCTCGACGATACTCTGTATTCTCATTCAACAGTTTTATAAAACGAACCGCATCTTGAACCAGCGGATAATCCGGCTTGCAAATGTGAATATTGATATTGAACCGCTCCCTCTCATGCATGATTGAAGCACATACATAAGGCTTCGTCTCTATATCTGTCCAAACATCCCGACGATGAAAGCCAAGCTTTTCAAGCGCCCGTCGAACATCAATCAGGTCACCTCCATGCACCACCGCGATAGTGTCAATCATCGGTTTGCCACGCAGGTCAAAAACGGCCGTGCTGCCAATATGCATCATCGACACATTGGGCACCCTGCCTTCGACAAACACTTTTACCTCATTAAAAATCAATTGATAAAGGGGTTGATAAGGCATAATTTGTCGATGTGATAAATCTTCATCAAAAGGAAGTAGGTTCATATTAAATTAACAACATCAGCCCAAAACACCTTGTCATTCTGAGCGAAATCAAAAATTTTGGTACGAAAAAGCATTTTAGCGAAGAATCTCACGTTTGTGAAAGGCTAGATTCTTCACTAACAACATTTTTTAAACATTCCCAGTGTATGAGCCGTTCAGAAAGACAATTCCAGAATTCAGGTTTAACATCTACTTGTTTATCAGTGAAATGGAGCTTCAAAAGATGTGCGATCAAACAGATGTGACGCGCTGAATCCCTTCAATACCTTGTGCTTGGTTTAAAAAGATAGCCTGTAGTTTGGCAGCCCCATCAACAATTCTAAGCGTTGGACGGCTACAATAGCTGTTCGCATCCATCGCCCATACATTGTTGTTTTGAACCGCCTTTAACTGACTGAATTCTGGATTTTGAGCAATCATTTGGGCAAATTCGAGATTCTTGGCTAAGTCATAACCGCAGGCAATGGAGATAATAAAGTCAGGATCTTGTTGAATCAAATCGCGACTGGAAAAGCGTCCTGAATCAATGCCTGGCTGACCCAAAACATCGATTCCCCCAGCTGCCTCAACCATTTCCGGCACCCAATGCCCTCCATAAAAGAAGGGCTCAGGCCATTCAAGCATCGCTACTTTCGGCTTAGCTAAAGATTGGGTATCAGAGAGCGCCATCCAAGTTTGCTTGGCCGAATTAATTGAATGTTCAGCAGCAGCTTGGGTACCGGTTGCATTGGCAACAAGCTGGATATCTCGAAAAATACCGGAAAGGTTTGTGCCAGATAAAGAGAGAACTTGCACATCCTCGGAAACAAAGTCAGGTAAAAATAACAGTGTTTCTTCAACGGTGCCTTGGTTAACCGCACAAACATCGCAAACGCCCTGAGTAATGATTAGGTCAGGCTTAAGGTCGGCGAGCAAATCACCATCGACTTGATAGAGGGCTTTACCCTCGTGAACAGCTTGGACAACCGCATCATCAATCTGTTGAGCGGT
>JANQSK010000090.1 GCA_028284105.1 Anaerolineae bacterium | reverse complement strand
TGATCTTCTTGGAGCAGCTGCTATGGGTGTGAAAAATGTCCTTTGCTTGACAGGAGATGATGTCACCAATGGCGATCAACCTCAGGCGAAAAGAGTCTTCGATTTTGACTGCATTCACCTTTTGCAAACAGCAAAAATCATGCGTGATAATGGGCAGTTTTTAAGCGGACGGAAACTAACTGTACCCCCTAAAATATTCTTAGGTGCAGCATCAAATCCATTTGTTCAACCTTTTGATTGGCGCCCTCTACGCTTAGCAAAGAAAATAGCCGCTGGTGCAGATTTTATTCAAACACAATACTGCTATGATGTTCCTAGGCTCGTTGAATTTATGAAAAAAGTCCGTGATATGGGGCTTCATGAAAAAGCATTTCTGCTGATAGGTGTTGGGCCTTTACGGTCCGAGAGAGCTGCGGAATTTATGCGGACTAAAGTACCTGGTGTTTACATACCGGACGAAATAGTTGAACGTTTAAGAAAAACACCGAAACAAGAAAAGAAAAAAGTAGGTAAACAAATCTGCGTTGAAATTATTCAACAAGTCCGAGAGATTGAAGGTGTGGCGGGTATCCACGTTATGGCGTATCGTCAAGAAGAGCTTGTTGCCGAAATCATTAACGATGCAGGATTACTACCAAGACCAATGCAAGCAGGAAAACCGGAACCTAAAAAAACAAGGCTGCGACAGCAAGCTCACGAAAATTAAAACTATTTTGCGATATTCAAATCGGAGGCTCTATGGAAACTGTCATCAGTTCCAAAACTAAAACTGTAAAAATTGGATATGATCACCCTTTTGTCATGATTGGGGAGCGCATCAACCCAACAGGGCGTAAGCTACTTGCCCGCGAAATGGCAGACGATAACTATGACCGTGTTGTCAAAGATGCTTTGGCACAAGTTGAAGCTGGCGCACAAATGTTAGATGTTAACGCAGGGATTCCACTTGCTGATGAACCAGCCATCTTGGCAAAGGCTATCAAAATTGTTCAAGGTGTCACTGATGTTCCAATATCAATTGACTCCTCAATTGTTGAAGCATTGGCTCGCGGGTTAGAAGTATATGAAGGGAAGCCGCTTGTCAATTCGGTCACAGGTGAAGAAGAGCGACTTGAATCTGTTCTGCCACTCGTCAAAAAATATAATGCTGCTGTCATTGGTATTTCTAATGACGAAACAGGTATCTCAGAAGATCCTGATGTTCGTTTTGCTGTGGCAAAGAAAATTGTTGAGCGCGCTATGGATCATGGCATCCCTAGAGAAGATGTCATTATTGATCCACTGGTCATGCCAATTGGAGCAATGCGTTATGCTGGTCGGCAAGCCTTTGCCATTATTCATCGCTGTTTATCAGAGTTAAAAGTGAATACGACCTGTGGTGCGAGTAACATTTCTTTTGGTTTACCAGCACGTGGACCACTTAATGCTCACTTTTTATCGATGGCCATTTCAAACGGGCTTACTTCAGCCATCACGAATCCAATTGAGCATGAGATTCGCCAAGCAGTTTTGGTTGCAGATGTGATGATGGGGAATGATGAAAATTGTCTGACATGGATTAAAAAGAACCGTAAACCAGAAGAAGGTGCTGAAGATGGTGGAGGCCGTCAGAGACGCTCTGGACGTCGGCGACGCGGCTAATTTCATAAAATGAACCGCGGGTAATTGTTATCCGAATAGATAACAATTACCGTTTTATAAGTTGTACTTATCATAAGGAGAGGACAGGAATGCCACACAAACTGGAGAATTTACTGAATCCCGTACCGAGCGATATCGAAATTGCTCAAGCTGCTACCCCCCTACCGATTACTCAGATTGCAGAAGAGGCAGGATTAAAACCAAGCGAACTTGAGCCATATGGCGATACGAAAGCAAAGGTAAAGCTATCTGTCTTAGAACGATTAGCAAATCAACCAAACGGAAAATACGTGGATATCACGGCCATTACACCAACCCCCTTGGGCGAGGGGAAAACAACTACCACCGTTGGGTTAAGCCAAGCAATTGGTGCACACCTCAACAGAAAGGTGATCACCTGCATCCGCCAACCTTCTCAAGGGCCTACCTTTGGTATTAAAGGTGGTGCCGCCGGTGGTGGTTATTCACAAGTTATCCCAATGGAAGAGTTTAATCTTCATATGACGGGTGATATCCACGCCATCACGGCTGCAAACAATCTATTAGCAGCTGCCATTGATACACGCTATTTCCATGAATCACGCCAATCGGATGAAGCACTGTTCCGACGTATGTGCCCTCGCAAAAAAGATGGCTCACGCAGTTTTGCGCCTGTGATGCTCCGCCGCCTTAAAAAGTTGGGCATCGACAAAACCAATCCAGATGATTTAACTGAAGAAGAAATCAGCCGTTTCGCACGGTTAGATATTGACCCGGACACCATCACCTGGCGTCGCGTTGTTGATATCAACGATCGCTACTTGCGTAATATTACAGTTGGTCAAGGCCCTAAAGAAAAAGGCATTACACGAGAAACGGGATTTGATATCACAGTAGCCTCTGAAATTATGGCTATTTTAGCATTGACCACGAGCCTAGCTGACATGCGGGAACGTTTAGGCGCCATGGTTGTGGCCCAAAGCAAAGCAGGTGATGCGATCACAGCAGACGATATTGGAATTGGTGGTGCATTAACCGTTTTGATGCGTGACGCCATTAAACCAACCTTGATGCAAACGCT
>JANQSK010000840.1 GCA_028284105.1 Anaerolineae bacterium | reverse complement strand
CCCATGACGATTTTTCATTTCTAATTGTATGCATGTTTTCGTTTGTAATGGCCTTGCTGTCAGGATGTGTAATATCAATAAAAGGTTGATTGATTAATTCCTCTTCCGAGTAGCCTAGCAATTCTTGTAATTTTTGATTGACATGAACATATCGCCCATCTGATGTAGAAATATTGATACCCAGTGGTGAATGTTCAAATATATTTCGGAAAAGTTCTTCGCTTTTTTGAAGGGCTAATTCAGCTTTTTTACTTTCGGTAATATCAATGTTAATAGCTAAAACGCTTGCTGGATATCCGCTTTGATCAAATACAGTCGTCACAGTTGATAGGATATGCACATCGTGCCCGTCTTTATCCTTTTGAATAACTTCCCCTTTCCAAAGCCCATTTTCTTGGAATGCTTGTAGAACTTCTTCTCGTGTTTCTTTGGTATAGGCTGTAGGAACAATCTCACCCATCGATTTGCCCAACACCTCTGATGCTTTCCATCCATATAAATCTTCCGCAGCGGAATTCCAGCTCTGTATGTTAAAAAGCAAATCTGTTGTAATAACAGCATTGGTAATGCTTTGAAGAAGAATGGCTTGATTTCGTAAACTCTCTTCGGCCTTTTTCTGTAGGGTAACATCCTGAACAGAGCCAATTACTTTTAATCGATTAGGTTCATGTTCATAAGCCATGAGCCGGGTGCTTAAATACTTTTCTGTTGAATTCTCTAGTTGGACTCGAACAGTGGTTTCTATCGATTCCTTTGTTTTTAATACGTGCTCCCTATCCTGACTGAATTTGGCAACGTCATCTGGGTGAAGGATTTTTAGAAATTCTTCGAGAGTCATTGGCCCCATCGATCGATCGCGTTCAAAAATATTGTATGCTTCTCCATTCCATTTAATATTATTTGTGCAAAGTTCACTTTCCCAAACGCCAGTTTTTGAAATAGTCTGTATGGCCATCAGTAAATGGTTTGTCTCAAGAAGCTCTTTATTTCTTTGAGCTTCTTCATTGTTTCGGAGAAAGGTTGTCAGGATGATCAATATTGTACAAATAATGTTTAAGCCAATCGTATAAACAATTAAACCTTCATTTTGACTCACTGTTTGTGTAATAAAAGTTAATGAAGCAATGACAACGACATTGAAAATGCTAACTAGGATGGTTGCTTTAATTGTCAGCAGAAAGCCGCTGAAAAAAAGCCCTATGATTAAATAGGTGAGACTAATTTCTGGGATGCCATATGCTTCATTAAACACGGCCGTTGTAAGAACGGCCGTAAAACTAAATGTGAGGATCCATGATGCAAGCAGAAAATAGTTAAATCGGTTGAGGAGATAAACAAGTAAGAGCAAAAAATACCCAACTATCAGAGGCGTAGCGACGCGATAGCTTGGATCATTTAAATAAAGCGAAAAATCTAACGTTCCAAAAAACACAACCATCATGATGATGGAACTTGCTAAGAGCTGCATTCGTCGAAAGAGGATTGGATTATCAACATGCCCAGATGGCACTGTGAGGAAGTCCCAGAAATTTTGCATCTTTAATTTAAATGGAAATTGTTTTTGCCTAAGAATTTCGACCATAATTATTCACTTTCATGGATGGCTAATGGGTCTTTTGCAATCGGCTCAATGCCAGATTCTGTAAGTTGCGTTTGTAATTGATTGATGATTTTCTTTAATTCAGCCATTCGTACTTCCCGGCCAACCATTAAATCTACCATATCTTGAAGCTTTTCAGTTTGGGCTGTCACTTCTTTTTTGAGTTCTTGCTGATGCGCTTTTAATACATTTTCGGCTTTCTTTAGTTCAGTTATATCAATACCTACCCCTTGGAATTCAATGACTTTGCCATTTCTTTTTTCAAGCGGCGTAACAATCCATCGAAACACTTTTTCTTCATTATCAGGCGTCATTATTTTGCTTTCCGACACTTCAACATCAGGGTTCTCTGATAATTCTTGATAACGATTGATTGTATGATTGTAATTTTCTTCCGGATAAAAGGAGGCCCAACTAATACCGTAATATTCTTTAGGAATGCCAAAAATCTTTAGATATTCTTCATTGGCATAGGTTAAGGTGGTATCTGGTAGCCAACGATTGAGCAACATGTTTGTGTTATCAATCAGTGAGCGATAAAGCATTTCACTTTTTATTAAATTTTCTTCGGCTTTTTTCCGGCTCGTATAATCTAAACTGATTGCTCCTAAGAGCGGGGGATTTTCTTCTCGGAAAATTGGGAATTTACGAGTCAACCAAAAAGATTCCCCTTGTTCACCTTCAGACCTGTGAACAAACTCCCTAGGCATGCCAGAAGCAAGGACGCTAGCATTCTCTTTTTCGACCTTTTCGGCTACTGTATTCGATAAATACTCTTCCGTTTTTCGGCCAATTAATTCTTCGGGAATTTTGTTATTAATTGCTGCAAATTTTGAGTTACAGAATGTGATTTGGCGATTGTTATCTTTGATGACAACTGCTCCCGGCAACTGCTCCATAAAATGTTCAAATTGACGTTCACTTTCCCTTAGTTTTTGTTCGACTTGTCTTTGCGTAGAAATGTCATGGACTGCAACGATTAAATTGCTGAAATCTTCCTTATTTTGAGGCAAACGCAGGCTCAATAAGATTGGGAATTCTCTCCCTTTTTTTGAGATGTTTTTTGTTTCTGTTTGGAAAAGTGACTGTTTTTCACCTATTGCCACTAATTCTTCTCGAAAATCATCGTACGTATTGTTTGCAAAGAGCGTGTCAATTGAGTCTAGCAAGTCCATTTTTGATGTAGCTTCATACATTGCGATTGTCGCCGAATTACAATCTTTGATAATTACCTTAGACGCAAGTTCCTGAACATGCTCCTCGTTTTGTTCAAAATAGGTTCGAAAATTAGTAACTCCTCGCTCCCTTAATTCTTCAATTTCTTTAATCACCATTGAGAAATCTTGCTCAATTAAAGCCACACTTGCGCTTTCAAAAATGAGCTTTAGATGACGCTCGTTTTCTTTTGTTTGCATAAAAACATTTTCAATAGCTCTCAAGGCAAAATAAAGAACAACTGCCATGATAATTAAGATCAAAAAAACTGTTGATCCAAGATATACGTCATTGATTGGAATAGCTGATGTTGGGAGTTGATCAAAATATTCCAGATAGAAAATGAACACTGTACTGACTACAGATAATCCAGAAACAAGAAGCGCCCCTTTTCGACCAATCAAGATGCCGGTCATTAAAATAAGAATCATAAAGGCATTAATAACTGGATTTCGGACTCCACCTAAGAAATATAAAACGGCCGTTATGAAGACCCAAATGATCAACAAAAATGCAACTTTGGCCGTAGCGAGATAACCACGGTTAATTAAAATTAAGAGACTAAATTGAAGGGATAAATAGAGAATGCTTATGAAAATGGCTGGTAGAGGGTCAGCGAGAAAATAAATGCGGATTGGACCAATAACAAGATTGATGATGATAATTGCCCAAATGATATTTTTTAACAGATTTTCGTGTTGCGGAAGGAGATTAGATGATTCAAAAATGGGCAAAGATATAGATTTAATCTTTGAAAAGGACATATGGCACCAAAGGAAAAATAATTATTAAGGTGTTTGATTATTCTTTCTTCAAAAATTCTAGCGCTTCTGGTTTAACCAAACATATCATATTTTCATAAAAAGAGAGAATATCTTTTTGTCCTAAGGGGTATTAAATTTTAGACAACATGTTATTGGAAATGGATAAAAAGGGATAGGGAGTTTTGTTTGCAAAGGCAGTCAAAAAGGCATCTCTGAGCCTCTCTATTACTGAATCATTTTTCTAGTAACAAGCAAATGATTAGATGCTCCTATTCCTTCAATGTTTGGTGGATTTTGTGAATCAGCTGAGTGGGGGTAAAGGGCTTTTGCATAAAATTTGTGTTTGACTCTAGAATACCTCGCGCAGTTATTACATCACCAGAGTATCCTGACATAAAAATAACTTTTAGATGAGGCATTTTTTCAATTAAGCGGTCTGCTAGTTCCTTGCCATTGATTTTTGGCATCATGACATCGGTTAAAAGCAGATCGAAGGATGTGGAGATTGAATTCACTATCTCTAACGCCTCACTCCCATCTCGTGCAGAAATGATGGTGAATCCTTGCATTTCTAATGCTTCAATTGTGAACGCTCGTACGTCATCTGAATCCTCTACAAGTAAGATCGTTGCATGCCCTTCTGTAATGACGGCGGGCGTTTCTTTCTTAGCGTTTGCTGTTAATGTGCCATTTTCTCTAGGGAAATAGATGCAAAATGTGGTGCCATTCCCTTCGGTGCTATTGACTCGAATATGACTGTGATTTTGATTAACGATTGAATAAACTGTTGCTAATCCTAGCCCCGTACCGCGGCCAACGTCTTTGGTGGTGAAGAAGGGTTCAAATATGCGATCTTTAATTTCTTGGGGAATGCCAAGACCCGTATCACTTACTTTTAATTGGACATGGTCTCCTTCAGGTATTTGGGGATGAGTCACATGGTTTTGTGGCGTTATTGAAATATTGGTGGTTTCGAAGTACAGCGTTCCACCATCTGGCATAGCGTCCCGTGCATTAACCGCTAAATTCACAATGAGCTGTTTGATTTGTGTTTGGTCGATCTTTATAGGCCATAAATCAGAAGATAGATTCGTTTGCAAAATGATTTGCTCCCCAATTGAACTCTCAAGAAACGAATCGATTTGTTTGATGGATTGGTTCAGGTTCACCAGTTGAGGCTCAACCACTTGTTTACGACTATACGCCATGAGCTGACCTATCAAATTTGCGGCATGCTCTCCAGAATCAGCTATTCGATTAGCTATTTTTCTCAGTGGATCGTCATTGGGGAGTTTGTATTGTAAAAGCTGAGCTGAACCATTGATGGCTGTTAATAAATTATTGAAATCATGAGCAATGCCTGCTGTCAGTTGCCCGACAGCATCCATTTTTTGGGAGAGGAGTAATTGCTCTTCCAGTTCTTTTCGCTCAGTAATGTCTTGTAATGTGCCAGCGAGCCGAATGACCTGACCCGTTTCTTCGTTAAGTGTAGCTTTGGCACGTGATATGACATATCGAATACGGCCGTTTGGTTGACGAATTCGATATTCAATGGCAGGGGGGAGATGCCCATTTTCCAGCCCAGAAAATGCTTTTTCAAATATAGCTAAATCTTCATCTAAAATTAATTCCTGGACCAGTTGCAAATCGGGTTTCAATGTGTTGGGTAAACCATAAATGGCGTACATTTCTTCAGACCAAATAATTGTTTCATTTTCAAGATCCCAATTCCAGCTGCCTAAGCGTGTGATAGCTTGGGCTTCTTTAAGGAGAGACTCGCTTTCTATGAGTGCCTCCTCTGCCTTTTTTCTTTCAGTAATGTCCTCAATAATTGTGGCAACCTGCCCATCACTAGGGCTAAAGGCTGTAATCAGGAGCCACCGATCATAAGTTCTTGCATATTGCTCAAACCGAACTTGTTCACCTGTGAGCACAACATGGCAAAGCATTTCAATCCACTGGTGAGATGGCTCCCTGAGATTCGGATAAATATCTTTGATCTTTTTGCCTACGATTTCTTCCTGTTTAAATCCTGTGGAAGTTTCGTAGGCTTTGTTAACATCCAACAAAACAAAATCTACAATTTGTCCATCCTCATTTCGGACGGCTGAATGATTGGCAAAACTGTTGGCCATATTTTCAAAGAGCTGGCGATATCTTAACTCACTGGCACGCAACGCCTTTTCAGCATCTTTTAAATTTGTAATGTCTAGCCCGACCCCTTGAAATTCGACGACCTGCCCTTCCTCATTCTGTAAGGGTGTATCAATCCATTGGAAATATTGTTCACGGCCGTTATCATGAACTATTTTTTGTTCATGAAATGAGACTTCAGGATTTTCTACCGCCTTTTGGTAAAAATCTAATGTGGCTTGCCTATGTTCGGCAGCATATAAATCAACCCATCGAATTCCTTCATAATTTTCTGAAATATTTAACGAGGCGCGATATTTCTCATTGGCATAGGTCAAAGTCGTATCGGGCAGCCACCGACACATCACCATATTGGAATAATCAATGAGCGTACGATACAGGTTTTCATTCTTGCGCAAATTGGTATTGGCATCTTCTAATCGATCGATGGTCATATAGAGGAATACGGCCGTTGCAAACAAAATGAATAGTGCTAATCCCCATATATAATTATCGGTTAAAGGAATTAAAGGTTTAGGCAAAATGCCATTTATTTCAAAAATCAGTAATGTGACAGCGCTACTAAAGCTGAAAACGAATATCTGAATGACCCGCTTCTTCCCTAGGATGAGACCCGTTGCAAGGATAATTAGGACATATCCGTTCATTAATGGGTTTCGAATACCCCCCAAAAAGATGAGCAACACCGTTAGATAAAACCATGAAGTAAAGGGGAGTAAAAAGGCAGCCAATTGTATACGGCCTCGATGTATCAAGATAAGCAACCCAACAAGCAACAGCATATACCCAAAATAGGCAATCAGACTGAATGTTGAGTTTTGCATTTGTATTAAGAGAACTGGACTATAAAGGGTACAGGCGATTATTGAAATCCATAAAATAGAATTCAACACCGAAGCCATTTGAGTTTGATCTTCAGATACGGCAGTAGGCGGCTTAAAAAAGCGTTGGATTGTTGAAAAAGACATTGGAATGCCTCAGTTAAGATGAAATATTTTCTTGGTTTTTTTATTGGTCAGAATATGGACTCTACCCGCTATTCAAATAGATCAAGTCAAACCAAGGATAACCTAGAAGGGTTAATATAATCATAGCCCTTATGTTCCGTTTGAATCAAGCTTTCCAGACTATTCAGCTTGAATCCCCTTGATTTTACAAAAAAAATAAAAATATTTTGCAAAAAAAGCGAAAAGAGTTATAAATGCGCAATTGTATAGACAACTAGACAATCGATGATCTATGACGTTTAATCCACCTCCTCTTCCAAAATATTTTGTTATTGCCAAAGATTTAATGGCTTTGATTGAATCTGGTACATTGAAGCCTAACGATCAACTGCCAACTGAAGAATCACTTTGTGAAAAGTATGGTGTGAGCCGTGGGACCGTTCGGCAAGCGATTCAACGGCTTGATGGCGAAGGTGTCATACGGCGTGAACGAGGCAATGGCACCTTTGTGCAAGCGAAACAAAGTCAATCAACTTTGTTCTCGCTAGAGCCATTCGATCAGGTGCTGATTCGCCAAGGCCGGACCCCATCGACAAAGCTATTAACGGCCGTTACCATCCCCGCTACTCTTGATCTCGCAGAAAAACTTCAAATCCCTAAGCATGAACCCGTTATTCAAATAAGCCGAATTCGACTGGCAGATGGCCAACCCGTAGCCCAAGAAACGCGCTATTTAGCAGAATACCTTTGCCCGAACTTGCTTGATGAAAATTTAGAGCATGATGGCATTCATGATCTGTTGGTCAACAAATATGAAATCCCGCTTGTCAAAATGACGCATACCGTAGAGGCAGGCGTGTTAGATAAAGAGAATATTGGGGTGTTTCGGGAATCATCCCTTGACGAAAAAATAGCTTTCCCTGCAGTCGGTACGGCCGCTTTTTTTGTTGACCGGTTAACTTACACAGAGCGCGTCAACACACAGGTTCCGGCGGTATGGTTTAAAGCCATCTATTTAGATCACCGGCTTGATTTGGGAGCAAATTTACAGCCGTCGCTTTAAGAAGGCTGAGAAAAGAAAAGAGAACGAGATTGCGACACGGCGCAGAGCGATACGGCGCCACTGTGCTTTCTCGCCCCATCGTCCCCTTGCTTCTCGCTCGTTCATTAACCTGAAACTTGATACCTATTCACGGAGGAAATACCCTATGCCTAAACGAACTGTCCATGCCCCACGTGGCACTGAGTTAAATTGTAAAAATTGGCTCATTGAAGCTGCTTACCGCATGATTCAAAACAATATCGATCCGGATGTAGCCTTTGATCCAGATAATCTCATTGTGTATGGTGGGCGTGGCAAGGCGGCCCGCAACTGGGAATCATTTGATGCGATTCTCGCTTCGCTTGAACAGCTTGAACCCAATGAAACGCTATTGGTGCAGTCAGGTAAGCCCGTTGGCGTTTTTCGCACACATGAAGATGCACCTCGGGTGCTAATTGCGAATTCCAACATTGTGCCTCAATGGGCAACCCAAGAAAACTTCGATAAATGGGAAAAAGAAGGGCTCATCATGTATGGGCAAATGACGGCCGGAAGCTGGATTTACATCGGCACCCAAGGTATTTTGCAAGGCACTTATGAAACCTTTGGTTCATTGGCAAGACAAAACGGGTGGGATGGTCTTAAAGGCAAGTTTGTTTTGACAGCCGGGTTAGGCGAAATGGGGGGCGCACAGCCGCTTGCCGTGACGATGAATGGAGGCGTTGGCCTCTTTGTGGAAGTGGATGAATGGCGGGCTGAGCGCCGATTGAAGATGCGGCAGGTTGATAAGATGACGCATGATTTGGAAGAAGCGATGACATGGGTGAATGAGGCAGTTGATGAAAAACGGCCGTTATCTGTCGCCCTCGTTGGTAATGCCGCTGAAATACTTCCTAAATTGGTTGCTCTTGATATTGTGCCGGACGTGGTGACAGACCAAACGTCTGCCCATGATCCCATGTATGGGTACATCCCTGCGGGAATGAGCGTTGCCGAGGCCGCAAAGCTGCGATTGTCAGACCCTGATGGGTATCAGCAGCAAGCAGTCGATTCAATGACAACCCACGTTCAAGCGATGCTTGATTGGCAAGCTAAAG
>JANQSK010000822.1 GCA_028284105.1 Anaerolineae bacterium | reverse complement strand
CCGCTATTTTGAAGCCACTCTCTTCAACAAGTTTTGCAACCGTTTCTGGTTTCTCATAGCGCATCGTTAACGTCCAGGGATCTCGAACAAGATTCCCATCTGAATGGTCCCATCTTTCAAAACAGATTTGAGTATGGGTTTGAGCATTCTTGTCAAAGTTGTCTTTACCAGAGACAAAGATCTTACGGCCGTTAGGATGGTCGAAATCAAACCAAGGCACTTCTTTTGCACTCATTCCCTGCTTATTTGATAGATCAGGGTAAAAATCGAACAAAAATTGCCCATCTTCTGTCAAATGAGTATGAACATTGTGCAAGAACATCTTCTGCTCGTTTGTCGTTAATAAAAAACCAAAAACAGATCCTCGTGCAAAAATAAAATCAAAACGCTGGTTCAGTTGAAAGGTTCTAATGTCACCGTGCACCCATTTTATGGGTAAATGACCCGATTTTTCTTTAGCGTATACGATAGAAGGCTCTGACAAATCTAAACCAGTTAGGTTTTTAATACCTCTTTTCGCTAAAGGGATTGTTATACGGCCGTAACCGCAGCCCAATTCTAAAATTTCCCCTTCGACACTCTGTAAAATAGAGAGAAAGTTTGTGTCATCAATCTTAGGTTCACCACTTACAAGCTCATCAAGATAAGGATCGCTGTAAGCACCTATATTTGCCAAACTTTCAGTCATTTAATCATCCTGCTACCAGCGAACCGACCTCATTTCTCTTTTCTCTCTTCTCCTTACTTGTTTCTAGAATCAAATCTTCGGCAATTTTAGATGAAGAAAGAACCCCAGGCAGACCCGCACCAGGATGGGTGCCTGCACCAACAAAGTAAAGATTTGGAATATCTTCAGAGCGGTTATGAGGTCTAAACCAAGCTGATTGCGTCAAAATAGGTTCCACTGAGAAAGCAGAGCCCATGTGGCTGTTTAGTGTGTTTTGGAAGTGCAATGGGTCAATATAATGCTCTGCAACGATGTTTTCTTGCAAATCTGGCAAATAGTTATCTTCCAAGAATTGCATAATAGTGTCACGATACGGTTTTGCAGCCACATTCCAATCGATGCCTGAGCCTAGATGGGGGACGGGTGATAAAACATAAAATGCTTCATGCCCATCTGGTGCCATGCTGGGGTCAGTCAATGTTGGCATATGCAAATAGAGTGAGAAATCTTCCGCCAACTTTTTATCTTTGAAAATATCTTTGAGTAAACCACGATATCGTTCACCTAAGATGATGTTGTGATGAGCAAGCTTGCCATCTCGATATTGCTTTTTCGTGCCAAAGTAAATAACAAACAAAGACATGCTGTAGCGCGTTAATTTGTTATAGCGGAAGTCTGAATTTCGGATGCTGCGATGCTTTTTGCCGATCATCTTCGTGTTGGTGAAGGCAACATCCGCATTAGAGATGACGTGGTCTGCTTTGTGAATTGTGCCATCTTGCAGGCGAATGCCTACAGCACGTCCGTTTTCAACCAAAATCTCATCAACTTCCGTGTTGTAATGGAAACGGCCGTTTAATTCCTCGATCAGTTTGACCATACCTTGGACAATAGCACCTGTGCCACCGATGGCGTAATGAATGCCCCATTCACGTTCTAAATAGTGGATCATGGCATAGATTGAAGTGGTATCAAACGGATTCCCGCCTACCAAAAGGGGGTGGAAAGAAAAGCAGCGACGCAAGAAATCATTTTTGATAAATTGGGATGCGTAATTGTATACAGTCTTGTGTGACTGGAGTCGTAATAAATCTGGGATGATCTTGACCATATCGCTGATATTCAAGAACGGTTTATCAGCTAATTCAACAAAGCCTTTTTCAAAAATGGCTTTGGTCGTTGCCATAAACTCTTTGTACCCCTCAGCATCTGACTCTTCCCCCTGGCGGATTTGTTCGAGGATAAATGCTTCATCCCCGTTATAGTCAAATTTCTTGCCTGAGTGGTCAAAGATGCGATAGAAGGGGTCGCAAGGCACAAACTCAACGTAGTCTTCTCGTTTGCGTCCCGCTAATTCAAAGATATCGTCAAACATGAAGGGGGCTGTAATTACAGTTGGGCCGCCGTCAAATTTGAAACCATCCATTTCATAGACATAGCCACGTCCACCGGGCTTGTCTCGTTTTTCGAAGAGTTCGACTTGGTAGCCGCGTGCAGCTAATCGAGCAGCTGCCCCTAATCCGCCAAATCCTGTTCCGATAATTAATACTTTTTCCATAATACGTCTATTGCCAAGCAACTTGGCTTATTTCCTGTTGTGGTTTTTGTTGGGTTGAACGGCCGTATCTGTTGAATTTAGCGCGTAGCCAAATGACAGGCAGCCGTCGTAATTTTTGTGCCCCTGAAAGGTGGGCGCGACGAGTGAAAACGTCGTAATCGTGTTGTTCAATGTCGTTTAAAATGCCTTTGTAAAGGTCTGCTGCTGCTGTGATGGCAAAGCGACCGCTTTTACCTAACATTTGAATACCAGGCATCGCTTCTTCATACAATCGACGCGTTCGTTCAATTTGATATTGCATGAATGTTTTCCAGCGAATGTCGTTGATTTTATTGTCAATATCGTCTTCGGTTATCCCGAAGGCACGGAGTTCATCTTGAGGTAGATATAAACGGCCGTTTTCCCAATCTTCCTGAATGTCCCGCAAAATGTTTGTGAGCTGTAAAGCAACACCTAGCTTTATTGCATATGGAATGGCGCGTTCACTTTCATATCCAACAATGTGCATTGTCATCAGACCCACGGTTGATGCAACTCCGTAGCAGTAATGAGCCAACTCTTGGAAGTTTTCAAAGCGATTTTTTGTTAAGTCGAGCGCAACCCCATCGAGAAGCTGTTCAGCATATTGCTTTGGAATTTGATACTTTGTGCGAGCATCACTCCAAGCGAGTGCAACTTTATTATTCGGTTTGGGGTCATTAGAAAGGCTTTCGTGTTTCCAAAGCACTAAGCGTCGTAAGCGATTTTTGCCACCATTGTCAATAAGATCATCACTTTCGCGGCAAAATGCATAAAGGGCGCGTGCGGCTTGTCTTTGTTCTGTTGGCAGAAGCTGGGACGCCATGAAGAAAGTCTTGCTGTGGTGTTTGGTGATGGTGTAGCAATGTTCATGGGCATTTGCAAGAGCAGACGCGTCAAAATCGATGGGGTGGTTTGGGGTTTGATTGTTAAGCGCATGGATTGCGCGAAGTTCTAGATGACGTTCCCACGACAGGCTATCAAGACTCATTGTTCCAAATCTCCTCTTTCTTGCATAACTGTTGTCCAGCTTTTTAACAGGTCAACTGGAATATAGTGGGGATTGTACAGGTATTGCACATATCTGTCAAGATATTGTCTAACTAATTTGGCTGAATATCCAATTTTGTCAAGATTGTGTGCTGGATTTGTTCAGATTACGTGAGAAATGGGGCAAAAGTTGCACAAATTGGGGGATAAATAGTAAAAGGAGGCCAATTATTGTACAAATTAGCCTCCTCATTAATATGTTAGATAACGTAAATTTGGTAGCTTTTATAAAGCTAAGTATTGTGGATTTAGGTTGAAATCCACCCTAACCCAATACGCCCGCGGTCAATATCGACACTAAGAATAGAGACGTCAATCACATCGCCGACATTAAGACGTTGATGTCGTGGTATTTGGCTTTTGTGTAGTAGCCCATCTTGTTTAACGCCAATATCAATAAAAGCGCCAAAATCAACCACATTACGCACTGTTCCAGTTAGCACCATACCATTGGTTAAATCTTCCATACTGAGCACATCACTTCTCAAGATTGGTGTTGGCATATCCTCACGCGGATCACGTCCAGGTCGAATAAGCTGCTCAATAATATCGATGAGTGTAGGTTCTCCTGTATTAAGCTGGTGCGCTAATTGTGAAACACGGTTGCTTGTTTTGAGATCGTTAAGCTTGGATTCTTTTTCAGCAACGGCCGTTTTGCGATCTAAGTTGGCTTTCTTGAGAACCGCATTTGCAATCTGGTAGCTTTCAGGATGGATAGCGCTGGCATCCAATGGGTTTTTGCCGTCACGGATGCGCAAAAAGCCTGCTGACTGTTCAAACGCTTTTGCGCCTAATCCTGATACTTTTTTCAACGTGGTGCGATCTTGAAAACGGCCGTTGTCATCTCGATAGGCAACAATGCGCTCGGCTAGCTTAGACCCAATCCCTGAGACATGTGTCAATAATGCAGGGGAGGCAGTGTTTACATCAACTCCGACTTGATTCACAACTGATTCAACAACACCGTTTAGAGACTCCTCAAGCTGTTTCTGATTGACGTCATGTTGATACATGCCAATCCCGATTGATTTGGGATCGATTTTAACGAGCTCAGCCAGTGGGTCTTGAACACGTCGAGCGATTGAGACTGCGCCTCGGATTGAAACATCTAAATCAGGCAATTCTGCTCGTGCCAGCGGGCTGGCACTGTACACACTTGCGCCCGCTTCATTCACCATTAAATAGTGTACATGCTCCATTGAGCGGGTTAATTCGGCCGTTAACTGTTCCGTTTCCCTTGATGCAGTTCCATTCCCAATGCCAATAAGCGTTACTTGATGTTTTGAAACGAGAGAGGCTAGCTTTTTGAGTGCCACATCTCGTTGATTCTGCGGTTTATGGGGATAAATCGTTGTGGTTTCAAGCACTCTACCTGTTGCATCAACCACTGCGATTTTGCAGCCTGTGCGATAGGCTGGGTCGATAGCCAGAATCGTATGATTGGCAAAAGGAGGTTGGTTAAGGAGGCCGCGTAGGTTTTGGGTAAACACATGAATAGCGTGAGATTCGGCCGTTTCTGTAAGGGTTCGCCGAACGTCCCGCTCAATTGCTGGAATGAGCAATCGAAGTGCGGCATCATCCATGGCCAACTGGAGCTGCTCTGATAATGGAGATCGACGATCGGGCTTGTATTCAGATCGAATGGCCAAAATCCAATCTCTCTCTTGAATACTGACCTTCACGCGCAGAATTTTTTCTGCTTCACCCCGATTAATAGCTAAGATTTGATGAGGCTGAAGACGATCAATTTTATTGTCGTAATCATAATAAAGTTCATACAGCCCTCTTTCGTCTTCTGCTTTTTTCACTTTTGTTGATTGCAAGCGACCCCATTGGAGCGCCTTCTCACGGAGGAGTTGACGAACGGACGCATTGTCGCTGATCATTTCTGCAATGATGTCGCGTGCACCAGCCAAGGCGTCGTCAGATGAAGCGACCTCCTCATTTATGAAAGGAGCGGCAATTTCTTCAACCGTTTGACGGCTGTGCATTTGCATGCGAATAAAGTCAGCCAATGGTTCAAGCCCCTTTTCCTTTGCCATTGTGGCTCGCGTACGCCGCTTTGGCTTATAAGGAAGATAGAGATCTTCAAGAGTTGTCATGCTTTCCGCTGCAAGAATCGTGGTTTTTAGAGTGGGGGTTAATTTGCCCTGTTCTTCAATTGAAGCCAGGATGGTTGTGCGTCGCTCATCGAGGGTTCTTAACTTTTCAATGAGCTTGCTAATCTCTCGAATTTGTTCTTCGTCGAGGCTGTTCGTTCTTTCTTTGCGATAACGGGCAATAAATGGAATGGTATTGCCATCGTCTAATAGGTCAATAACGGCCGTTACTTGACCCGATTTTATTTTGAGTTTGGATGAAATTTGTTCAACATGATTCATAGACTGAATTATACCGAATAAGTAAAAGTCGCTATAATCAAACCTATGTCGAAGGCAGGCAGTAAATATTATCCTCTTTATCAATACTTTTCAGAGAAAGACGTCGAATTTATTACGCTCACGTTTAGTGAGATTGAATCCATTTTAGGACGTGACTTGCCTTATTCTGCTAAAGCAGATCGCGGCTGGTGGGGTAATCGTGCTAATGGTCCAAGTCATGCCAAGGCGTGGATGCAAGCAAAGTATGAAGTATCTGAGATTGATATGGCAGCAGGCCAAATCACTTTTCGAAAAGTAAAGCTAGAGTATCGCGTCGAAGCCAGTGAGAAAGGGGAGCCTCAATGGGATGGGGAATTAGTGGAAGGTTTGCGCCGGCATATGCAATTGACGCAAGGGGAGCTTGCAGAGGAGTTGGGGGTTCGCCAACAAACGATTAGTGAATGGGAACGCGGAGCCTATCTTCCAAGTCGTGCCACATCTAAATATTTGACTTTAGTTGCTGAGCGAGAAAGATTTATCTACCAAGTCGAAAATCCACAATCAAAAGACGAATCGATTTAATTAGTTAACCTTTTTTAACCTCGTTTCTGAGCTGTTTAAATGGATTAAACGAACAATTGGTTAGTTCCTTGGATAATTACAAAATACACGCTAGATTTATTTTTGTATTGACAAGGGGTGTTCTACCGTGTAAAATGTAATTATCGAGCAAGAGTAATTGGAACCGAATAGCAAACGCAACGACTGATCTTCATATTTGAGATCCTGTTTGCTTGCCATGCGTATTCGCAGATCATGACCCCTCTGATTTGTTGTTTGTGGGTGCTTAGATTTGAGGATAAGCGTTGTTTATGCTGTCAATGGGAAGAGGATTTTCTTTTACTCTTGCTTGATATTTTTTTCTTAAATCATCAAGAAGGAGCTTTGAATGGGTGTTTACACATTAAAAGAAATTACTCAAAAATGGAAAAAAGGAACGATGACGTCTGAGCAAGCCATTGGTCAACTGTTGCAAGTTGTCATTGAATTAAACGGCCGTATTGGTGTGATTGAAAAAAGGCTTGTGAATGGATCATCCTCCAAAACAGTTGGGGGGATCGATAAATAGCTCTTGAGAGAGGGATTGCCCATCATCTGAATTGACCTGTCCAGTTGCAATGATGGCATTGCCGGGTGAGCTTACTTCGATGGTCGTAGTATCACCAATATTGCTTGCGATGACCTCACCATCCCATATGTAGGTGTAAATGCCATTGCCACCACGACCTTCAAAAAATATAGAAACGAACCAGCTATTATTTTCGCACCTTTTGGTGCTATCAATTGGGAAGATGTCGAACTCTAAAGCGGTTATGATTTCATTCGGTGTTGGTGGTGTTGGAATAATTTCTTCAGGTTGGAAGATAGCAAGTTGATCGATATTTCCAGCCCATTCAAGCAGCTCGCCAAAAACGAAGCCATCTGTATTTTGACTGTCCCTTACATATAACCATGTTCCAAAGAGAGACCGTCCTAATACAGTAACCTCGTCACCTTCACGGAGAATGGCTCTTTCAGTTGAGGCCACATCTGGGGATGAAAAGATTGATGCGGGGCCAATAACAACGGCCGTATCTGTTGAATCGGGTACGGCCGTTTCTGTTTCTGTTGGTATTGGCGTTGGTTCCACTGTAGAAGTCGCTGTTGGCTCAGGTGTATCGGTTGGAACCGGTGTAGGCGTCGAGGACGGTATGGATGTTGATGTTTCTGTCGGTGTTACCTCATTTTCAGCAATCACTTCGGGAACGGCCGTTTCGGGTGATGTCCCGAGCCCGTTTTCAATACTTTCATCAATCGGTGTGGCTGTGAATTGTGCTGAAACGTTGTTATTTCGGAAAAGCTGCTGAATGCCGACTAAGCCGCCCAACAATATGAGAGCTACAACGATAATGCCCCCGATACGAATGCCAAGAGCACGCTGCTTCTCAGCAAGAATGAGTCGTTTAACGGCCGTTTCGACATGTTGATTATCAGGATAGCTTGGATTAATTTCTTGAATTTGACCGAGTAGGATAGACGCTTTT
>JANQSK010000084.1 GCA_028284105.1 Anaerolineae bacterium | reverse complement strand
CTTTTTGGGTAAACCCGTCTGCTTTGCGCCACGTTTTAAGCGGCTCTCGATAGGTGGCATAAAACAGCTTACTCTTGGCCGACTGAATGCGCTCATCCCACCAGGAACGCCGAAACACATCAT
Organism: Anaerolineae bacterium; assembly: GCA_028284105.1. GTDB lineage: Bacteria > Chloroflexota > Anaerolineae > Promineifilales > Promineifilaceae > QQUD01. The sequence continues at coordinate 5,465 of JANQSK010000084.1, read as the reverse complement.
CTTTCTGATTAAACTGCTCAAAATCGTCCTGAATATCAAATCCTGCCGCTTGATCGTTATGAGAATATGTTTTCATGAGGATGTCCTTTGGGATACGTTGTGTATTGGGGGTTAGTATATTGGGAGATTGGGTAATTGGGTAATTGGGGATCAGGGACCGGGGATCGGGGACCAGGGATTAGGGATCGGACCTAAACCCTGATCGCCGATCCCCAAACTATGATAAGATTGTGCTATGCGTGCAAAACGTGAAACGCGACTCCCCATTACGGAACGGCCGTTACCCAACAGCCCCGCTTGGCTCCATGAAAACAGCTATCTCATTGAGGCCGGATTGCGCAGTTTTAAGACGGAAACAACCTACCGAAGCGGATTGCGTCTATTTGCCGATTGGCTTCAACATTTTGGGCACGTCGGCTACTCGATTGATGAAGAGTGGCCGCTTAATCCTGACCGATTATCAACGGCCGTTGTTCTCACCTACCGCAACTGGCTTCTCGCCAATCGCTCCCGCTCGACAGGCACCACGTACACTTCAGCCGTCATTGGGTATCTTCACTTTTTAGATGGCCAAGACATGCTGCCCGACGAAATCCAGCTTGGCAAGCTCCAGCGCCAGCTTACCCGCCGTCAAGTTGATCGAAATCAAGCTGAAACGGTCATTGATTTTGATATCATTCGGCAAGATGTTCCCCATATTGTCACCTATTATGAATCGCTAACCCTCCCTGCAGAAAATGATCGCTACAATCGGCGGCTCTCTTTGCTTCGAGATCGAGCCGTGGTGCATATGCTTTACTCCACAGCAGCACGCATCTCCGAAATTGTGTCACTCAATCGCGTCAACGTCGATCACGGCCGAGCAGAGTATGCGGCTATTACAGGGAAAGGGAACAAGCCTCGCACTATCCACATTCGTGATTATGCGCGTAAATCGCTTCAAGATTATTTGAGAGAACGAAACGACAGCAACCCTGCCCTCTTTGTCGCCCACAGTCGCAATGCCAAAAGCGCCCGAATATCCATCACCTCGGTTCATAATGTGGTGAAAAAAGGGGTGAAAGCACTCGGCTTACACAGCAGCCTCTCTGCGCATGATTTTCGTCATTTTCGTGCTACACAATTGCTACGCGAAGGCATGCCGCTTGAAGTTGTTCAAGAATTCCTCGGCCACGCTGACATCTCCACCACCCGCAACATCTATGCCCCTGTCCTGGGCGTCCATATTGTCAGTGAGTGGCTCGATAATGTTGATGTTTCCCCGCAAGAAGCGGCCGTTTCTGCTGAAAAGAACGAAGAGGCTTAAGTTTAGAGACACCTTTGATAAAGGGCTCCTTTTCTGTAATCCACATCTTTGAAAACCAGGGTTCAATCTTCGAATGGCTCTCATAATCCTTTAGCCTCTCCCCATATAAAAAGGAGATTCTATATGAGCTATTCAGAGTTAAAACAGCGTTTAGACAAGGGTAATGTCATCCTGCTTGATGGCGCCATTGGCACCCAATTGCAAGCAATGGGCGTTCCAATGGATCCCTACTGTTGGGCAGCCATCGCAAACAGCACGCATCCTTACACTGTCAAAAAAATGCACGAAATGTACATTAAAGCGGGCGTTGATGTCATCACCACAAACACCTACTCGGCTGCCCGTCACAACTACGAACCTGTCGGATTAACCGACCAAGTCATTGAAATGAACTATCGGGCCGTTGCGCTAGCAGAAGAAGCACGCGATCGGGTTGCCACGAAACCGGTCTATATTGCGGGTTCCATTTCGAATTTTGGAGGTTGGCAAGAGGGCGGTTTCTTCTCTGAGGTCTCTTACAAGCAGCGAGGCACCCCATACGGTTTTCGCACCCACAGTTTGACCACACCTGAGCAAATTAAACGGAACTTAAAACACCAGGCAGAGATGCTGGCTGAAGCGGGCGTTGATTTCATTATGGCGGAAGCAACTGGTGACGCTGTGCAGCGAAAATGGGTACTCGAAGCCGCAGAATCTGTCGGGATTCCATTTTGGGCAGGGTTTAAATGCCACATTAGCGACAATGGCGAGCAAATTCTCAGCGGATATCGCTCAAATGAACTGCTCGATGATGAGTTAAAAGACACCCTGCCGCTCAATTGTGATGTGCTCAATATGTTCCACTCCAACATCGAGGATACCACTCAATCTCTGCCCATTATCAAAGCCCATTGGTCTGGCCCTATCGGTGCCTATCCCGAAGCCGGTCGGCGGGATAAAGATGGCGTTCATGATTACGTCAAAGATTCAGCAGACAGCAATATCAGCAATGAGTATTCACCCGATGAGTATGTGCAGATTGCAAATGATTGGGTGAACCAAGGGGTACAGGTTATTGGTGGCTGTTGCGGTATGGGGTTGCCTTATATTCAAGCGCTGAATGGGCAATTACCGGAGAAGGTAGGGTAAGAAGCAGGGAGTAGAGAGAATAGAGAAGGGTATTGAAACCTCTTTTCTATTCTCTATTATCAATTTTCTAATCAAAATAGGGAGCGAGGTAGAGAGCGTAGCCGCCTATCTGGAAGGGTGCGTCTTCATCATCGGGATCACGTTCATAGTCACGAATAACGGGACAGGTAAATTGCACAGTGGAGGTTTCACGCAAGCCCATAATGACATTGGATATGGCGTCTTCAGTTGTGCAAGCTAGCCCTACCCCAAGCTGTTCGCTCACCTCACAGGCCCGAAGCACATAGGGACCATCCAGCTCTAGGCTAACTGTGATTGTTTCTCCAGGGGTGCACATTTCAACTTCACCAAATGATTCAAATCCACAATTGCGTAGATGCCCAAACTGATCTTCATCACACTCGCTCGTCACAAAACTGCCAACATCAGGGATCATCAATGTCTCTGTTGCCGCGTTATTGGCGTCCCAATTTTCAATAAAGTCGCATTGGGGTCGACTAATGGGCAAACCTGATTCAGTCCGCAAACCAGTCGGTTCATAAACGGGCGTGCCATCTGCATTAAGAACGGCCGTTCCTTCACACAAGAAACTATCTTCATTGGCAGAGAACCCGATGAGCGTTTCGTTTAATGGCTCATCAAATTCAACATCCGTAATGTCAATCCACTGCACATCAAGCCCCACCTTGTATTCATCAACCCAGCCAGCCTGAATGCCCTGAAGTGTACAGGAGTATGGGTGGGTGAGTGGTGAAGTTTCATTATTACTAAATCGATTGGTGCTTTCTACACAAAAGGCGCGTTTGCTGCCGTTTGCACCGCTACCACCATCAAAAATAAAGTTTCCATAGTTGCTAAAGTGGAAGTGGTCATGACAGGGGTTGTATTCAAAGATATTCGTTTGGGGGTCTTCAGCGACAACGCGGCCAATGTGGAGCGGTTCCGCCCCTACATTGTGCAAGGTGGCACTAAAGCGCAGCAGTCGTCGCCATCCGGTGTCGTCAACAGCTTCTTCTTCCAAAGCACAGTCCCCATCATCAAAATATTTATAAACCACACGATGATCCAACAGATCAGAGGAAACAACTTGGAAGTCTGGCGCGTCTAAGCTGGTCACAGGCCCTATTCGAACCGAATCCGCTAGGTCATCATCCCAAGGAAGGCGCTCAAACCGCATAAACGTTTCATATCGGCCCACGAATGCATCAACCGCTTCAAGACAGGTCAAGCTTGGGACTTCATTTCGATGACAGCCCACTTTCCCAACGCTACTCGGAACACAGCTAAAGTCATACACATCCCGCACCGTTTCGGAATCATAACTGTTTGGTGGGAAGCCTGCTTCGTTAATGCAGGCTTTTCCCGTTCGCTGTAGGAGAAAATCAGGATCAAGCGGCAAAATGAACAGCTCATTCCAAACACCCCCGATTTCTGAAAGCGCAGGCTCAGCTTGTGTGGTCGAAATAGGATCTGTGAGCAATGTGCTTGAAAAAGTGTAATCAATGACGATCAGACTATGGTCTTGAATTATTACCTGACGAGGACCATTCTCATCAAGCTCAATTTGCCACAAAGATTCAGGTGGTAATGGGAGTTGCCCTTTGCCTGGCAGTTTGAAATTGCGGAAGTTGAGACGATATTTCGTCAGATTGACGTGGCGACGCGCTAGGGCATCCCAATACGCCTCATCCTGACTCAAAATGTGCTCAATGACATCTTCCTGTAGGTTTGCGGGAATACCATCCAACAAAACCCCCGCTGTGCCATCCATCACCACTTGAATAAGAGCCCCTTCGCCAAATTCAGAAGGATCGATCGTTGGGATGGAGGTTGGGGTAGATGTTGGAACGGCCGTTACTGTGGGAGGCACGCCAGTTGGCTGATCATTGGCCTCTGTTTCCACAACAGCAGGGGGCACTTCTTTTGACGAGGTGGGAGTGCTATCGGGTAATGTTGGGGTGGCTGTATTTAAAGCAGCGACCGCTTCTGTCGGTTCTTCATCCACCGTCTCTGTAGAAGATGATAAAGAGGTTTCAGTGGGTGATTGCTCACCCCCATCACCTTGAGTACATGCAAAAAGAATCAAAAAGCTCCCAAAAAGGAGAGGTAACAATCTCCACTTCATACCAAATGTTTACTCCCCGCTTAGCAACAGCAAGCTATCCACATAGAGCGGATCGGTTGGTGCTAAGGTTGCTGCTTGTTGTATATCTAAAAGAATGGCTGGATTATCAGGTTCAACCAAAAAGATGGCCCACCCCCGAACAAAATGGGCTTCAGCCAGATCTGGTTGTTCAGCAAGCGCCAAATCTGCGCTGGCAATCAAAGATTCAGACAAAGGATCGAGCCATCCTTCGGCTGGGGTGCCTGCAATTAAAGGATTTTTATCAGATGTAAACAGCTCGTTCACTGAAACAGAGCGCATCATGCTGATTGCTGTTTCATAATCCCCATAAAACACAGATTGTAAAAGGGGAAATGGTGAGTAAGAAAGCATGTCGAGATGGGCTTCTTCATAAATCCCAACGATAGTCTGATTCCAAATCACAGCTGGATCACTGGAGTTGATTTCTACAAGGGTCAGCGATGCATCTTGCCAAAGGCCGGCATTCGCCAGTGAAACGGCTTCGTTATTAAGTGAAACGGCCGTTTCATCGCCAGACTCAATAGAAGTTAAAGAAACGGTTTCCCAATTGGCACCATTGAAGGTACGGATTTCAAAACTAGGATGCTTCACGCTACATGCATAGCAAAAAACATAGTCATTGGTATTGTTCAGAACAACATCCATTTGACCGTCCCCGTTTAAATCTTCCATCCTACCTGCCCCGCCTGGGCTAGAGTGACAATGGCTTAGGCTTTGTGAAAGTGAGGCACCATCCCAAAGCAACGCATCATAACAGCCACCGTGGGCGCCAACACCACTTTCAACTTGAATCCATAAACGGCCGTTTTCCTCTAGTGATGTCACAGACTCGGGGAACATCACATCGGGGAATTCTAACTCAATTCGGCCAAGCTCATTCCAGCC
>JANQSK010000800.1 GCA_028284105.1 Anaerolineae bacterium | reverse complement strand
TCGCTCACCATGAGGTTTAATACTAACCATTGTCGTTCTTTGGCCGCTTCAAAATTTGCAAGCGGATCAAGCTCTACCGGACTTTGCGGTAGCCCAGCGAGCAAGGTTGATTCAGCCAATGTCAAATCCACGGCCGATTTTCCAAAGTAGGTTTGTGATGCAGCTTCAATCCCATACGCCAGATTGCCATAGTAAATTTCGTTGAGATAGAGCGCCATAATCTCATCTTTACTAAATTTTTGATTCATAATGTAGGCGAGTATCAGTTCTTTGGCTTTGCGATTGTAGGAAACGGCCGTTCGCTCCTCAAAATCAAAAGCGATATGACGCACAATTTGTTGCGTAATCGTACTCGCGCCAACAGGACGTTCATTAGGATTTCGTGCATTCGCGATTAATGCTGCAATGAGCGCTGCTGCATCAAACCCTTCATTTTCATAAAAAGTGTCGTCTTCAATGGCGACCGTTGCGTTGATGAGTTGCTCGGGAATTTGGGTAATGGGGATGGTGGTTCGTTTCCCTTCACCAAAAATTTCCCACAAGAGCTCCCCATTTCGGTCATAAATTTGCGTTGTTTCAAACGTTTCTCGCGTATCTGTGTTGTCCAGTTTTTCAATACCAGCTTCGATTTCACGCGAAAAATTACTGTAAAGCCAGGTTCCAGCAACCAACACCCCACCCCCAACGAAAAGCATCGTTAGCAAAGCTGTGCCAATCAAAGCACGAAGAAAACAGCCACACCCTTGGCGCTGAGGTGCCTTTTTATGTTTTGTTTTTTTGTTGGGTTTTCTAGCAATTGGTTTCTGTTGCGTTGGTTTAGTGGGTTCGTCTTGCATCGCTTAGTTTCCTACACTTATTAAGGTTTTACCATTTGGGGATTCTTTCCTTTGTACCTATACAGAAGAAAGCTTCTTTAACTTGTTACTTAATGAATAGTGTATGAGATCGCAACCCACGCTTACTGGTTGCAAAGTTGACGCAAACTTGACGCTTAACCAACGAAAAGCGCCCGAGCATGAGTTGCTTGGGCGCTTTTATTCTGAATTATTGAATTAAAGATTAAATCAAATAAGTTAGTCTATTTGACTTAAAGTTTTGGATTAGCCTCGACGGAGCATCGCTACGCCAGCACCTGCCAATAAGAGCAAGATAGCGGCAATAATTAGAACGATACCACCAACGCTGCTAAAGAATCCACCACCTTCGCCAGCATCTTGGGCTTCGGGGGCAGCTTCCGCATCACCTGTATCTTCTGGGGCTGCGTCTTCAACAACGGCCGTTTCTTCCATCGCTTCTTCTTGAACTTCTTGCAAACCGAAGCTCACAGGAATCGTGTTACCACCTGCAAGGGCAATCGCCCAGCTTGCATCAGAGGTGACTGCATAGTTCGCTGGTGGAGAAACTTGAACTTGATAGGTATTGGCTTCCAAATTCTCAAAGCAGTTTGCTTCGCTAATACCATCTGAAATTTGGGTTGAAACAGCCGCACCCCCTTGGAATAAGGTCACTGCCGCATTAGCTTGCAAAGCTTCACTCGCTGCATCACGAATACCGTCTCCATTTGCGTCTTGATAAACAGTGACACAAACAGCATTAGCTGGAGCAGCAGCCACTTCTTCTACAGGTGCTGCTTCAACGGCCGTTTCTTCTGCCGCTTCTTCCTCTACAGCTTCTTCAGAGACCTCTTCAGATGCAACTTCTTCGCCGTCATCTTCGATGGCACCACCGCCACCTCCGCCGCCAGCGGCAGCTTCTTCTTCAACAGCTTCACCTTCACCTTCTGCAGGTTCTTCAACAATAGGTGCATCACCGGAAGCTGGAACAATCAATAGTTCTTGTCCAGGGGCGATAAATGCAGGGTTATTGTTCAATTCTTGAAGTGCTGGGAATGCTTGCTCTGGAGATAAGCCCATTACAGGCGCATATTGAATCGCTAATGTCCACAAAGTATCGGTTGAAGTCACAATGTGGGTAATTGATCCATCTGGATTTGGTTCTGGTGGTGCGACTGTTGGCAACGGAGCAACTGGGCCAGTTGGGGCTGCGGCACCACCGCCACCTCCGCCTGGTGCAGTAACTTGGCCAGTTTCATCTAATGCGAATAAACCAACACCATCCATGAAGAATCCATTGTTTGAATAGGGGTGACGTGACCCCATTTCAATCCAGATGGTCATATCAGACGCTGTCGCAACGAAATCCCAAACAAAGATAGGTTGTGCTAAGTAGTAAGGGAAGATGGTTTCTGCTGTCCAATATCCACTGTAATTGATGTTGGCAAAATCGAGCCATTGGGTGCCCACAGGTGCCACACCGAATTGAACAAAGCCTGAATCTGTGCGCCATGGTTCAACTTTTTGACCATTTTCATAGTCAGCCACGATGTCAATAAAAATTGGGGCTGAAATACGATATTTACGCCCAACTTCTAAGCCAGTCACATCCTGAGAGATAGCCGCATACATTGGAGCCCAGCCTTTGAACACCTTCAAAGTATAAGCACCGTCACGGAAAAATAACGGCCGTTCTCTTTCTGGGGCATCTTCAATGTACCAAACGACCGTTTCTGGCCGATAAGCAGGTACGCCTTCGCTTCCTTCAAACGCAACATTATCTAACCAATGCATCCGCCAACCGTTTGGTACAGCGATTTGAGAGATATTGTCTTGATTGTAATAGCCTGCTTCGAAACCGGGGTTGTTAAATAGGTTTACATTACTCTGCTCTTGAGCAATTGCTTGCATTTGAGGTAAGCTGACGGCTAACCCCACAATACCAATAATCATAATAGCTAACAAAGATTTGATCTTCATCTTGTCCTCCGCGTTCGTGCACAATGTGTTGCTAAATCGATACCCTAATTTCGAAATAGCAAATTCCAGGCCTCTTCCAAAATAGTTCCCTGATGTGAAGGTCACATTGTGTCACCACAAAAAAGAAGGCTTCCCCTTTCAATTAGGTCAGCGCTTTTACACGCTTAAGTAGGTTCCCTTCCTTACACAAAGCTGGCGCAACCAAAGATTGCGCCAGTCTGCGGCTGGGATTCTAGCACTGTGTAGAAATTTTTCAAGCAGAAGTAAGGTTCTTTTTCATCTCATATTTATCGGGCACACATTGTTTGACGCCTAAATAGGGGTATGGTAGACTGCATTATGTAGAGTTGAGATTGACATAAGGGATCTAAGGAAAGAATGAACATGAAAAGAGGATGGGTGAATTCACGCCAATTATTATTCATCAGTAGCATACTAATTTTGTTGATCGGTTCAGGTTGTGTCCGACCGACCCCTCGTCCTGAAAATGTTCAAATCACTGAGGTTCCCAATTTAACACCCGCCCCAGTTTTTACAGCCACCCCTTTTATTGTGCCCACAGCAACGCCTGATGCAGAAACCATCAATGAGTCTGCCACAGCAACCGCCGAAGCTGATGCTGGCACGGGCAGTATCGATTGGCCTCAATCCCATACGGTAATTGCTGGAGATACAATTTCCCGCATTTCCATTATTTATGGTGTTGATGCAGAAGAAATTATCGCTGCAAATAGCTTGGCAAACCCCAATGCTTTAGAAATTGGCCAGGTTTTAACTATTCCTGAGCCGGGATCTGTTGATCTATCATCCCCAGCTACTCCTGAGCCAGCAACAGACAATGAAGAAGCAACGGCCGTTCCTGCACCGACAGAAGAACAAGTCTACATTGTACAGGCTGGTGACACGTTGTTCCGCATTGCCTTAAACTTCAACACAACCATTGAAGCGCTCGCGGATTACAATAACATTACCAACATTAATGCATTGGAGTTGGGCCAGGAAATTCGCATCCCCCCAGCTGAATAAATAGCTTATTTACTTTCAAACGCTTTTTTGATTTGCTGATTGGCATTTACATCTTGCCAAAACCGTTCGAGATATTCAGGCTCGTCTATCGTTGCGGCAAATTCAGTTAGATAATCGTAAGCTTCTTTTAGCAATGCTTCAGCCCTTTCATCTTGAACAGAATTGAGTATTTGATAGCAGGTCCAATATGTTCGGCCCGGCAAATTGACCCCATCAGCAGACGCTTTTTCTAAATGCGTGATGATTTGTTCCACCTGTTCCATCGCATCAGCCTGCTGGCCTTGATTCATATAGTAGTCTGCTAAACCAGTTTGTGTTTCAACTCTCAAATGGAACTCTTTCGTTTGAGTCCGAAGCTCAATCGCTTCCTCATAAGCACTAACGGCCGTTTCCCCTTCACCTAACGCAACTTGTGCATCAGCTAAAGCTGTCAATGCATATCCCATGACATGTCGATCGTTTCGTTCTTTGGCGCCCTCTAACGACAGTTGGCTATCCTTTAACCCAGCTTCAAAATTTTCCATCAAGTTGTGGACAAGGGCGCGGAAGGCTAATGATTGATCTCGATTTCTGAGTGCTTCCACTTCATAGAAAATCTCTAAAGCCTCTGAGACTAAAGATAAGCTCTTCTCAAACCATCCAATTTGAACCCACAAACTACCTAAGGCAGAGTTCGCATTCCCTACCCCTTGTCGATAACCTAAGCTAATAAATCCATCGTACGCATTGGTGTTATAGCGGAGCGATTTTGAAAATTCGCCCTGCCGCATAGCCACATTACCAAGATGCCCCTGCGCCATCGATTGGCTCCACCTATCACCAAGCTCTAGAAAAATATTGTTCGCCTCTTGGAAAAAAGCTTCTGCACGATCAAAATCCCCCAGCTGCGAGGCCACAAAGCCTAAATTGCCTAAATTCCAGCTCATCCCAGCTCGGCTACCTGTTTCTTGGTGATTTTGCAAAGCTTGTAAAAGCGCCTCTTCAGCCTTTTCGTAAACGCCCTGTTT
>JANQSK010000080.1 GCA_028284105.1 Anaerolineae bacterium | reverse complement strand
ACATGGGTCTCATTTTTGGCATTTTCTTGCCGCTGTATACAGGCCACCATTCTGTGCTAATGGCACCGTTTGATTTTATTAAACGACCGTTTTTGTGGCTCAAAGCACTCATGGACTATGAAGCTGAGATATCGGGCATTCCCAACTTTGCCTTCAATCACTGCGTGCGCCACATTACGCCAGAGCAAAAAGCGCAGCTTGATCTCTCAAAATTAGAGGTGTTGTTTTGTGGTTCTGAGCCAGTTCGACTCCCTGACCTGAATCAGTTTGTGGATGAATTTAAGTCGTGTGGGCTTCACTCAAACACCGTTCAGCCTGTTTATGGTTTGGCGGAAGCAACCCTGTTTGTCTCTAGCTCTCTCAAACAGTCGAGATTTAGCACCCAACTAGTGGATCGGCTTCAAGCTAGACAAGGCAAGATTGAACCCAGTCAACATTCAGATAAGGCCGATTTTCATATCAGCTGCGGTTCAATTGTTGATCATCATCTCATCAAGATTGTTGACCCAAAAACTCTTGAAGTATTATCGGAAAATCAGATTGGTGAGTTATGGCTACAGGGAGATTCTGTCGCAGTTGGCTATCACAACCAACCTAAGAACACAGAAAAGACTTTCCAAGCCAAACTATCTGGTTATGATGGATATTTTCTACGCACAGGTGATCTCGGCTATTTGTGCAATGGCGAAATTTATATTACTGGCCGTTTAAAAGAACTTTTGATTGTCAACGGCCGTAACGTTTACCCACAAGACATTGAGCAGCAAATTGAAAGCATCGATGAGGAACTATCCCGAGCAACGGGTGTGGTATTCACCCAAGAAGAGGCCGGACATGCAAAGCTCGTTGCTGTGTATGGGTTAAAGCGTTTTAAAGGGGATTACGAAGCCAAAGCGGCCCAAATACGACAATCACTCGCCAATGATCTGATGCTTCAGGTTGACCGCATCGCTTTTATCAAAGGCTCTACACCACGAACCACAAGCGGTAAGCGCCAACGTCTTTTGACAAAAGAATGGCTCGAGAACGGTAAATTTGATATTCGATATGAGTGGGAACGTGGCGCTCAAAATGGCAAACGGCCGTTTCTCCACAATACGCCTTACCAAGCCGCCACTTCGTCTCTTGAGGCCAACCTCGTCACCATTTGGGAATCGGTGCTCAACGTGACCCCTATCGGTATCCATGATCACTTTCTTGAGTTAGGGGGAGATTCACTAAAAGCAGCAGAGGTTTACGGCCGTGTTGAACAAAATCTCAATGTTTCACTACCTATCGCCGAGCTGATGGCTTCACCAACCATCGAAGCCATTGCTAAAGCCATTCAAAAACAACAATCAACTGAACAAAACCGGGTTCAAATCAACTTGTAACCTGCATTGTAGGCATTCATAAGTACAATGAACGCATCTTTGAAAATGTAATGGAATCAAAAATAGTAGGGTTACTTGTATTGGAAAAATCCGGAAAATATTTAAGCCAATATGGACACAAAGCCCTGAATCGAAAATAAATGAATAAAAACTTCATCACTCAATTCCTCAAAGGGTCCATTTCAGCTTCTGCCGGGACGCTCATCACGGTTGCTTTCCACTTTTTAAGCATTACCATCATGACCCGCTACATCTCTCCTGAGATGCTTGGACTCTATTTCCTCATCATCGCTACCGCCTCATTCCTCAAAATTGTGGGGAATTTGGGGATGGATTTGACCCTCGTTAAATATCTGACCGAGAAAGAAGGGGATGAAAAGCAGGAAGCTGTCACGATAATTCTGATTGTCCGCTTCATCGTTTTGGCATTATTCTCAATTATTCTCTACTTTGGCAGCTCACTCATTTTGCCACTATTGGGTGAGGGGTTAGAACCCTATGTCATCTTAATTCCACTTATTTTCATTGGTCACAGTCTGCGTGAATTCTTCCTATTTATGCTGCAAGGGCTTCAGCGATTTGCCTACTACGCTATGATTCAAGCGGTGTCTTCAGTCGTTAAGTTTGGGCTGATCTTCCTTTTCAGAAATGAGTTAACCGTCAATGCGCTGCTCTATGTTGAATTAATCATGCTGGGTGTTTCGATTGTTATTGAGCTTTGGATTATTAACTTCAAGGAACTGGGTCTTTATGATTTACGCTTTTCGAAAGGCACCTTCAAAAAGGTATTCACCTTTGGCTTTCCACTTTATTACACAAGCCTCCTCGTAGCGGGCTATGGAAAAAGTAGCGTCTTTTTGATCAACTACTACCTCAGCCCCGCTTCAATTGCCCTATTCGAAGTGGCAGTCAAAATCCCTGAAGGGTTCGTCCGCATTTTGCGCTCATTTTTGGTGGTTTACTTCCCCAATATCGCTACCCTGTTTTCTCAGGACAAAAAGCAAGAAGCGCTCAAATTCATCAACAAGACGGTTGGCGTAGGCTCTGTCGGTATTTCCATTTTGTGCGTCATTACGTTTATTTTTGGTGCCGATATTGTGAGCATTGTTTTCTCTCCCCAATATGAAAACGTCAGCTTTGCCTTTTCGCTGGCCATGTTCAATATCTACTTGGCATCCATTTCAAACATTCTCGGCTACAGCCTCGTTTCAGCAGGTCACCCCAAAAGCTCCTCTATCGTCAATACGGCATCAACACTTATCTATTTAGTAAGCAGCATCATTTTGATTCCCCTTTCTGGATTTGTGGGAGCGATTATTGCCTTTTTGATTATGAACAGCGCCGCTTTGGCGTTCTATTTTATCTATATGGCACGGGTCGGAATTGCAGCTGATGTGAGCAAGTTTGTATTGCCAACGGCCGTATCCGTGGCAGTTTGCGTTTTGTTTTCTTTTTCGGGAATGAATAGCTTTCTTGCGAAGTTTGGCTTTATGGGGCTTTTGCTCGGGCTCAATTTACTGCTCGTTCCTGAGTTCAAAGCGTCGTTCGGATATTTACAAACGGCCGTTTCCCTTCTCACCAACCGCAACTCCCAACAAACGACGCCTGCCTAATGTCCTTGTTAAAATTCTAGAAGCAAAATTGAAATGCCCGACCTTTAAAAATCGCGAAGAAGCGCAACGTGACCTTTGAGGCTTTCGAGCATCTTGTCGAGGTCGATGTACTCATCGACGACATGAGCCTGAGATTCCAAGCTTGGGCCATACCCAATGATCGGCAGCTTATCCTTCACAAAGTGACGGCCATCGGTGCCAAAGCTGTAGCTTGAAAAGTTTGTTTCTCGTCCCATCCCCGCTTCAATCAGCTGTCGAGAGTGCTGCACAAAATCGCTATCTGGAGGAGAGTAGTAGCCAAATATCGTGTTGTCCCACTCTGATTCTGGGGGCACATGACCGATAGGCTCGATAGTGATATCAGCATCGCCAGCCATTTCCCGAATAAACGCAGTAAGGCTGTTAATCGTTTCACTCGCCGTTCTGAAATCAACCACAATTTGCGTCCAAGCGGGGGTCACATTTCGGCTTTTGGTATCCACTTTGAGAATCGTTGGGGAGACCGTCGTTTTGCCTAAAAGCTCATGGCTTGATAGCTGATGCTGAGCCGATTGCAGGTTAACTAAAAATTGAGCCAGCTTGTAATTGGGATTATCTCCTTTTTGCGGCACGCTCGCATGCACAGAACGGCCGTTAAATGTCACCAAAAACTGCCCTAAACCACGATGTCCTAAATTGATTTGA
>JANQSK010000767.1 GCA_028284105.1 Anaerolineae bacterium | reverse complement strand
TTTTAGGTTTAATTGGGGCCTTATTAAGCTTACTATTTCCACCATCTGGTGAAACCACAGAAGTTGAGCCCACCTCAGAACCTTTACCGACTGTTGAACCGCTCCCAACGCCAGAATTTGTTGAACCGCCGCCACCGAGTGAGGTTGTTCAATATGTGTTTAGCTCAGCATTTTGGACGATCCTTATTGTCGTTACCATCATTGCACTCTCCTTCTTCATACGTGAGCGAGGCATCAAATTAAACCTTGAGACCCTTAAGCAATTTTGGCAACGGGTTGTCAAGCTTCTCACCTCAGGCTGGGGTCGAATGAGCGAGCAAGTTGCTGCTATTCAACAAGCATTAAGTCGTCCATCAAATAACGAGAACGATGGCAAGGAAAACGGCCGTTCTAATCCATTCCAATTTATTCGCGTTAATGGACTGCCGCCAAAAGAACAAATTAAATATTTCTATCTATCAACCCTCAGGCGAATGGAAGATAAAGGGCTTGAACGGGGGCGCGATATGACGCCAACCGAATTTGTTGAAACGCTCAAAGAAGCATTTCCTGATGCTGAAGAAGAGGTTGAAACCCTGACAGAAGCCTTTTTACAGGCACGCTATAGCAAAAAAGAGTTTGAAGAGGAAGAAATCAATCCCGTGAAGGCAAGATGGAAAAAAATGCGTCAAAATATTCGAAGAAAAAGGTCACTATGAACTATCAAAAGTTAGAATTTACAAACCGATATGGACATGACCTTTCTGCAAGGCTCGATCTACCAGATGACGGAAGTTTTCGTGGATTAGCTCTTTTTGCGCATTGCTTTACCTGTGGCAAAAATCTTAAATCGATGGGGTACATCAGCCGAGGGTTAACCGAGCGAGGCATTGGCGTTTTTCGCTTTGACTTTACAGGTCTTGGTGAAAGTGAAGGTGATTTCGGAGACACGAATTTCTCCTCCAATGTGACAGATTTAATTGATGCAGCCGCATTTTTAGCAAACAACTATCAATCTCCAACACTATTGATTGGCCATTCCCTTGGAGGTGCGGCCGTTTTGCAAGCTGCCGAGCATTTACCAGATATCAAGACAATCATTACGATTGGTGCCCCATGCAATCCAGAACATGTTGCCCACCTGTTTGAAAGCGCTGAGGAAGAAATTTTAGAAAAAGGTGAGGCCAAAGTATTGCTGGCGGGACGGCCGTTTTGCATCAAAAAACAGTTCTTAGATGATTTAGAAGATCAGCGCATGACAGAAAAGATTCAAGGCTTGAAACGGCCGTTGTTGGTTCTCCACTCCTCCATTGATAATACAGTCGGTATCGACAACGCTGCTCATATTTTCACCTCGGCTAGACACCCGAAGAGTTTCATCAGTTTAGATGATGCTGACCATCTTCTTACAAAAAAATCGGATGCCCTCTATGTGGGTCAACTCATTTCGGCATGGAGCTCTATCTATTTGTCTGAATAAATCATTTGCAACTGAATAGTACAGGTTGTCAATCAAGCTTATCCGTGTTAAAAATCGCCCGTTTTGTATGAAATCGGTGATAAATTGCTTAAAGTGAGGGGAGTGCAGGAGTAAAAGAGGCAAACATGCAAGAAATAATTGAATGTGTCCCTAATTTTAGCGATGGACGTAACCCTGAAATTTACACAGCAATCGCTGAATCAATTCAAAGAGTGCCTGAAGTCCAACTCCTCGATGTAAGTGCCGATCCTCTTCATAATCGAACCGTGATCACGTTTGTTGGTTCGCCAAAGGGGGTCGAAGAAGCCGCTTTTCAAGCCATCAAAACAGCTGCCAATCTTATTAATTTAGACAATCACAAAGGGGAGCATCCTCGCATTGGGGCTACTGATGTTTTTCCATTTATCCCGATAAGAGGGGTAACGCGCAGAGAGTGCGTCCAATTAGCGCATCGCGTTGGTGAACGGGTTGGCAAAGAATTAGATATTGCCGTTTATATGTATGGGTTTGCGGCTACTAAAGAAAAAAACAACAAAATTAATGACATTCGCTCGGGTGAATATGAGCAATGGAAGCTGGAAATCGGCAAAAAAGAAAGCCGCAATCCAGATTATGGCCCTGCAAGGCCTGCCACTTGGGGAGCAACAGTCATAGGCGTACGGCCGTTTCTTGTTGCCTACAACATTTACCTCAACAGTGATGATGTCGAAATTGCACGTCAAATCGCCCGTAACGTACGGGAAATGAGCGGTGGATTGCGCCATGTTCAAGCAAAAGGGTTTCTGGTCAACGGCCAAGCTCAAATCAACATGAACATCCTCAACTACGAACATACCCCACTTTATCGCGTGCAGGAATTAATTCGTAGCGAAGCAAACTATTTTGGGGTCCAAATCACCAAAGGTGAGATTGTTGGGTTAACACCTCAAAAAGCACTCATGGATTCAGCAAAGTGGTATCACCAAATCCATGATATGCGTGACGATCAAATTTTAGAGTATCGACTTCAAGATTGGAGCGGTACTCAAATTGGCGACTTCACACCGGAACGCTTTTTAGAAGCTACCGCCGCCAACACACCGACACCGGGCGGTGGTTCAGCAGCCGCTTTAGTGGGTGCATTGGCCGCCTCTTTAACGCAAATGGTTGCTGGTTTAACCATGGGCCGGGATGCATATTCTGCAGTTCAAGCTGAAGCAAATTCCGTCCTTGATGACGCTATGGAACTGCGTCAACAGCTTACCAACGCCAT
>JANQSK010000765.1 GCA_028284105.1 Anaerolineae bacterium | reverse complement strand
TGCTTAGTTTTGGTTGGGTTTTTATGTGATTGACAGAAAGCGTTCTAAAAAAGAGTCGCTACAAAACCTGTCAATCACCGAGGAAATCACAAAATTTGCGACTGATTTAATTTTCAAGACTTTCTGTGATTTACCTAAATAAGGAGGAAGAAAGATGTCAGATAAAAAGTATCCATTTAACAGTGATTTTGATGATCTTGCCAAGGTAAGCTTAACTGTTTCAAGTGATTTGCAGTTGCGGCTTGTAAATTTGATGTTGCGGACACAGTTTCGTTTTCGTCAGCCACATGCTAATACAACGAAGGCACGTTATACGGCGCAAGGGTATCAGGGGCACCGGCTGACAATGACGGTGATCACGCCTGATGGGAGTAACGGCCGTTTACCCTGTGTCTACTACTCTCACGGTGGTGGCTTTTTAATGGATTTACTGCCTGCGCATATGGATATTTGTAGCGAGTATGCGTACAAAGCCAACTGCGTTGTTGTCATTTCACATTATCGTGTGGCCGTTGGAAACCCGTTCCCAGTTAGCGTTGAAGATTGCTACGCAGGGCTGAAGTGGACTCTTGATTCCGCCGATATGCTCAATATTGATCAAAACCGCCTCGTGTTGGCCGGTGAAAGCGCTGGTGGGGGATTGACGGCCTCTCTGTCTCAAATGGTTCGTGATCGTGGGTTGGTCACACCGATCTTCCAAATGCTCATCTATCCAGTGACCAGCAGTAAGCTTGACAGCAATTCAATGGTTAATATGCCCGACGCACCTGTGTGGGGCGCCACAAATGCCAGAATAAGCTGGCAAAAATATTTAGCTGGCCACTCAACGCCACCCAAATATGCCTCTCCATTGGACACAGAAGATTTCTCAAATTTGCCACCAGCTTACATCGAACCGTCCGAATATGATGTTTTGCGTGATGAGGGGATTGCTTACGCCAATAAACTTGAGGCGGCCGGGGTTAACGTAGAGCTAAACGTGTCGAAAGGTACGATACACGCGTTTGATTTGAATAAGGAAAGTTCGATTACCCAGGCCGCAATGGATAGTCGGGTCAACGCCCTAATGAATGCATTTCAACAGTAGGAACATAGCTTGTTATGTCCATTTTAGTGGTCAAACTTATTGTACATTTTCGTTAATAATTGGAATGCGGTAGACATTTCGCTCGATCAAACATTTCTATTAAGTATCATTCCCTTGTAAATTAGAGATTCAGAAATAATAAAAAAAATGGAAGAGACGCTTCAATCGAAGAGTGCTTTTCTGTTTGCCAAAACAAAGCGAAAAGGAATAAGAAATGCAATTTTTTGAAGATATTTATGAGGAATATTCTGAAAACATTGTGGTGTATGTTTTCATTTTGGTTGTCGCTGTTCAGACGATTTATCCGATGACAATTGGGGAGACACTCTCCTCCTTCTTGGTTTACAACATCATGTACGGATTGCTCATGATTTCAGGGGTGCTCGTGGCCAGAGATTCACCTGGGCTGATGCGGTTTACGATTGTGGTAGGGGTTCTTTGGTTTATTTTGGGCTTTATTATCTCATTTCTTTTCACACCCAATGAGTTGAATTTCACCTATATTCCAAGCTTTGTCTTGATTGGTCTTCTACAGTTCGTGGTGATGAAGGTGCTATTTACCTACATTTTTAATGCCAAGGAAGTAACGCGAAATGTTTTGCTGGCCGCCATTGCCAATTATTGGTTGTTGGGTGGTTTTTTTGCAGTCATTTTTGGCATTTTAGAAGCGGGAACCTTTTTAGCAACAGGGCAAAATGCGTTTATTGATGGGGCAATTGGTGTAACAGGAACGATCACCCCTTGGCAATCTACGCTGTATTACAGCTATGCGACTTTGACAACCTTGGGATATGGGGACGTGCTGCCTGTTTCAGCTTGGGCGCGATCAATTGCGAGCGTTGAAGCGATTGTGGGCGTCATGTATAC
>JANQSK010000754.1 GCA_028284105.1 Anaerolineae bacterium | reverse complement strand
CCTGCTCAGGAATTGAATCCATGTAGAAAGTGACCTCAGGTTCAGATCCCGAATCGACATCAAAAAACGTTAGAGAAATAGTTTCACCTTCCCAATTTTCATCAAGCTCGAATAATGGATAATCTGCTTCAAAATTGATGATTGATGACGCAACACCTTTATCAACGGCCGTTACAGTGACACCACCAGAATAATGAGCACCGGGGTCGTTTGTGACAACGACATTTCTATGATTGGCGTTTGCAGGTACGGTACTTGTATAGCTTGGAGGACCAGCCCAAAAAGCAAAAACGTTTTCAGATGCCCCACTAATAGCTGTCACATCAATATTCAGATAGCGAATACCATTTTCATCTGTTTCTATATTAGGAACATCTTCCGTTAAATCTATTTCAAAAGAGTCGATACTTGACCCCGGATCAACCGGAACATATGAGATGCCATAAAATGCATCAAAATCTGGCCCTTGATTCGTAGCTCCCGGTGAAATCCAGTAGAGATCGGTATTATGATTGCCGGTGTCCCTTGCATTATCTCCAGTTTGACCAGTGTATGAAGCTAATGAAGAGCGCGCAATCTCACCATCACCATCTTCTGTATAATAAAATAGTTCAAAGAGGGTTGCTGTATTGTAAGCAGGGTTATATGAATCTGGAACGCTGCATGTCCCATTCCCATTTCCTGACCCACCCCCACGGTTTTCATCAACGCGCATAAGCCAAAATGGATTAATTTGCTCGAGTGTCAATGGATCATCTAGATAGCTAAGTTCATCAGTAGGAAGGACGCAAGGAAAGTCTTGACGTGCATTTTGATGAATTGTATCAATCCCACAAAACTTCGTTGTTACTGAACCTAACACAGGATTAACAACGGTAGGGTTTTGAACAAGGGATGTTCTTGCAACTGTGGCTTCATTTTCAGCACTATTGATTGAGTCAGGGTCAAAAATCTCAACTCGCACTATGTCATGGTCATAATCAGCCGGAATGGCTATGCGATATTGATGTGTGTATGAATTGGGCTCGAAAGGGCTATTCCAAGGGGAAAATGCGTCCCCATAATCTACACAAATTTGTGGTCCAAATACGCTTGGAGTTGTGGTTTGGATCTTGCTCGTCATCGATGTGTCAGAAAATAGAAAACCCAGAGCCTTTGGATTGTAAAGGTCACCTTTAAATGACTCAATGCTTGCAGTCAATGCCTTCGGCTGTCTTAAACCAAACAACCCAATAACAAGAGAAACGATTATTATTACCAGTACACTTATTTTTTGTCTCATAATCCCTCTAAAACGAATACGTGAAAAGCAAATTTTACATCTGCTACCATTAAACGTTTCTTACTGTGGAATTTCGACAAAAGTTTAAATCAAATAGGATTTATGCAAATAGCGCACCCTGTGCCTATCGAAGTGACATCCTTTACCCTTCGACAGGCACAGGGTGCGGAAGTCCATCATTATCTGAACATCAAAGGGATATGAACTTGATTTTGGTAAGCTATCCCATCGGGCACAGCAATTCCTGAGCCACTTGGGGTTCGAATTGGCGCTCCGTTTGCTACTCTAAATGAAGCAACGGCCGTATCCGTCCCCTGTGTCACAACCACAACATATCCCCCTTCATCCGTATCGGTATTCGTATCAAACTTCACAGAAAACGCTCCATCATTACCTACACTGACCGAACCTACGGAAACATTATTGAGGGTGAGTTGAACTGTTGTATTAGGAAGAAAATCTTGTCCCGCTAAGATAAATTGCGATCCAGGTGACCCCAAACTGTGATTAAATGCTGCAGAAGCTGGAGCAAACCGTTCATGGAAAAAGATATCGCGTTCCCCATTGGTATCTCCTGGAACGAGATTGTTGGAAAAAGAAGCAAACGCAATTTGACGGCCGTTTCCTGAAAGGATGGCCTCTGTACTCGCAAAGTTCCCAATCACGCCGGCGCTGGTTACGCTTTCAAGTGATACTGAATCAAAATCACGATCAACGACGTAAATATCGGAGAATCCATTCCCATCTCCACCGAGCAACGTATCGGCAGCTGTTTCAAATGCCACATAACGGCCGTTTACTGAGATTGACGGTGCATGGCTGGATTTATTGGCTAATGTACCATCTTGGGCCTTGCTGATCATCTCGGTCGTATTGCTGCCTATGATGCGAACAAAAATGTCTTGATATGGGTATGTATCACCATCGACCAAGTTACTAGCCAAAGAGGCAAAGGCCACAAATTGACCATCACCAGAAATCGTCGGGAGTGAACTGGCCCCATTCCCCTCTGTGCCATTAGAATGCACACTCACTCGACTGGTGGTGCCAGCCGAACGATCTCGAACAAATACATCCCCATAGGTATTGCCATCGCCGGTGACTAAATTTGAAGCAAGCGATTGAAACACGATGCGATTCCCATCATCAGAAATGGCTGCTTTTGAACTATCGTCGTTCCCTTCAACCTCATTTGAATCGAGGCTTACACGCTCAAGCGTAATTCCTTCTCGATTGTATAAATAGATATCCGACGCGTTGTTTGTGTCGCCACCCGTTAAATTGCTGGCATAGGATTGGAACACAATATAACGGCCGTTTCCCGAAATCTTTGGCTC
>JANQSK010000712.1 GCA_028284105.1 Anaerolineae bacterium | reverse complement strand
GATGAAATACAAAATGCCTCGAAAGTGATGGGTGCATTGGGCAAGGAACTGGATGATATCAAAATCCCTAATGTAAAGCCTAAATACATTGAAGTCCTTGGAAATAAAGTGATTGGTGGGATTGATTTTGATGAAGATGGCCTTTTTGATAATCCTGCAAAACGACTTCAAGATGGTGCAGGTCGACTTAATGTGATTGGTAAAGATTTAGGTGAGGTGGCTAATAATCTCCGTGAACTGGGTGGTATGCTCACCGATACCGGTAAAGATCTCAATAATGTAGGTGAAAAACTGAAAAATAGTGGTTCTACCCTACGTTCATTTGCTGACTTGCGGAAATAGTTGTTAGATAACTTCTGAAAGTGTATCGAGGAGCCAATTTGTTGTATGGGTGTTAACCTGCAAATCTTGGGGAAGGGAGTTCCTCGATACATTTATTACACTGTTGCTTTGATCTCGGTTTTTGTTTTTGGATGTCAACCTGATCCGGATCAAACTTTGCCCACATTGCAACCAACGGCCGTTTCTCTACAAACGGCCGTTTCTCTTGCAACGATCACACCTTCCCCAACCGTTTCTCCGACAGCCGTACCTATTCAGGACAATGCTTTGCCTCCCACACTATCAGGGACAGCAACTCCGACCAGCGTGGAAACGGTGGAATTAACGTCCACCCCTGAACCCATAATTCCATTCCAAACCCAATCGGTAAATCAGAATCTCTTTGAAGTTGCAGAAGCTGAAGGGGCACAGATGATTCACGTATTACCGACTAATAGTGGATATTGGCGTTTTCCTACTGGGTTTGTTGAGCATCCCATTGGATTAGTCATGAACGAGACGGATTTGTTTCTGCTTGACCGAGGGCGAGTGATCCAAATGAGCATCAGCAACCCTCAGATTCAATCGATTTTGCTTTCAGAAGGGGCTGTAATTGAAGATGTACCTATTATTGAGCTGGTAGATTTATCATTAGAAGGAAATCAATTGCTGGTTTTAGACCGAGCAGGTGATGTGTTTCGATACGATATTGAACGCCAATTATGGTCTCTTGATTGGTACGGCCGTTTTCGCGAGGAATCTTCTGGTCATTACTATACGGCCGTTACATCGTTGGCGAATGACACCCTGCTGTTGGAGTCTTCTTATCAATTTATCCAGCGCTATGGTGATAATCCTCGGATTTGGTCTGCAAGAGACGCTCTTGGTGTTGATATTGTGGAAGCCGAAGCAACCTACGTATTACAACAAGACATACACAGCGACGAAGGCATACTGGTTCGATATATTGACGCTACGACTGATCCACAATTTGTGCCAATCGTTTCTTTAGAACGAGTTCGGCAACTGATGGTTACGGAAACGGCCGTTTATGTACTTGATTTGGATGGGTCCCGTGTCGTTCAACTTGATAAAGATGGGCAACTACTAGCCATTTATCAAACTCCTTTAGGTACAACTTCATTTTTTGTCGATCAAAATCAACTGATTTTTACTGGGGCTTATGGCATTGTTTGGTTTGACCAACCCCAAATTCAAGCTCAAATTGAATCGTCATTAACCGATTCTATAGCTTCAATTGAGCCATTCTTGAATATTGCTAACCCAATTTACACATTACCCATACAGAGTACAGGCTTGACGGAACGGCCGTTGCAAATGCCTGGTGCACCTCGCCATTATCGGCTGGGTGTCCATGAAGGGATCGATTTTTATTGGCGAACGGGTACTCCAATTTATGCAGTTGCTGCTGGAACCATCATTCGGGCTGATTTAAACTATAAACGGCCGTCTTTGGCGCAGTTCGAAGCGCGCGAAGATGAAATTGCAGATTTAGGTAAAACGTCAGAATCAGCTCTTAACTTTTATAGAGGTCGACAGGTTTGGATAAAGCATGAAAATGGCTTTGTGACCCGATATGCACATCTCAGTGAAATTGCAGATGATGTCATGATTGGCCAGACTGTTGAGCAAGGCTCCTTAATTGGGTTTGTTGGAAATAGCGGTTCGCCCGCATCGATTGATAGCCAAAATGCCGATGCGCATCTGCATTTAGAAATCTGGCATGATGAGAGCTACTTAGGCCAATATTTGCGACCCATTGAAGCGTGGGAACTTGTAAAACTTATATTTAGGTAAACGGAAAGAAATTACTTGAAAAAGAGTTAGAAAAAAACCTTCCGTTTTCAAAAGTTTCGGAAATTTGTTTAATGTTACTATTTTAAAATCTTTTTTTCGAACACTTAATAATTGAGGTTGAGTTTGTGAAAAGTTTATTGAGAAATTTAATCTTATTGAGCACTTTTTTAATGTTGTTGGGGTGTGGATTGATTCAATCTGCAGAGGATGAGTCGTCTGATGTGCCTGAACGGCCGTATGCGATCGAAGGGGAGCTGTTAGCTGGGCCTACTGTGTTGAATTGGGTAGACAGTGCGGTCGATGATTTAGTTAAAGAAACAGGCACCAATATTGAAGATGTTGTATTTACCCAGTTTGAAATCATGGTGTGGCCTGATCAATTTTATGGATGTCCATCCCATTTTGATGCCGAAGAAATGTTGGAAGATGAAGAGTTTGAGCCGATTCCAAAAGAAGGATATCGCATAGTTCTTCAAGCTGAGGGTGAAGATTTCTTTTATCATGGTGGGGAAGAAATCGAACAGTTTCTTTGTCAAAAACCCTAAGAAATGAAAAAGGGACATCGTTTTCGATGTCCCTTTTGTTTTTACCAATATCGCTGTGATTGGTTCAATAATTTATTTTGAGATTTTTCTGAGATGCCAAGTTGACCAATCGTCTCTTTTGTAAATTGGGGGTCGCCATACCCTCCTACGAATGCGTTGGCTCTGGTAACGGCCGTTGAATTCACAAAATCCTTTAAATCAGGATACATCCGTTTGAATTCACCTTCGATGCCTCGATGTGACCGAAGCATATATTTTTGGTGATAATCTTCAGCTAAATAAAACGTTTTGGCTGGCAATATCTCAGTATAGATTGTGCCTAGTTGTTTACTTGCCCGAATTTTAGATAGCTCAGCAATGGCGCTCTGCTGTTCATTTTGGACGAAGATGGCTGATTTATATTGCTCAGAATACGGTCGTCTTGTTGGTCGATGCATAGACCAAAAATGAATGAGCAACTGTTCATAGCTCAGCACTGATGGGTCAAAATCGACCTCAACAGTTTCTGTGTGATTTCCTAAGCTGCGATATGTTGGATTTGCTTTGAACCCGCCTGTATATCCTACACGCGTTCGAACGACACCGGGTAGACTCCCAAACTGGGCGTCTGGTCCCCAGAATCAACCCAAAGCCAGGGTTGCTGTTTCTATCGTTTCTGGAAGATTTAAATCAAGAGGTGCAGGAGGTAATTGTTCTTTTGTTTGCCAAAATGCCATTGGTCACTCCTTTTTAATAAAGTTAGACACTTTTTCTTATCATTGTATAGTATGATTTCAAATCATGTTTTTTTTATAACCAAATGATTACAAAAGCGTTACGTTCCAACCTTTAATTTTATGATACGCCGATTGACATCTACTGGCCTTATTCTCGTTCAAAAGCTAACTCAACTCTTCTCTGAAGATAGCAATCAACAATCAAAAGATGTTGAATTAGACGATACGTTGTTTTTTATTTTGGAACGCAATGAAATATTGGCAATTCGCGAGCTAATCCCCCTCATTCTTAAAGCAGATCCAGATCAACGACAAAAAATTATTCAATCAATTGAATATCTCTACAAAACAGTGCCTCTCCAGGCATTGCCCCAATTAGATGAGCAATTACGGCATGGATTTGGATATCAAATACCGGAAGGCTGGCAAAAGTTAACGGTGGCCTCCATTGAACAGTTTAAAATTCATGCACCTTATAATGCCATGATTTGGGGCCTTTTATCATGCCACCCAAATGGATACCTTCGTGAACAGGCGTGCAGACGCTTGATCCAGTTTCAAACAGGAGAAGAAATTTCATTTCTGCTTTTGAGAGTGAATGATTGGGTTGAACCTATTCGAACGTTAGCCCAAACTGCCATAGAATCTCGATTTAAACCGTCTAATCTTACCCATTTCTTGGAACGGGTTTTGTTGATTTCCTGTCTAGAGATTCAGCAAAGACACAATTTAAGGGATATAACGCAGGCCATTTACCATTTCCTATTGGAATCCGCCAATCAAAATGAAGTTTTGAGCACCTTATCCTCAGCGCCATTGCATGATAGACGAAAGCTGTATCAGCTATGTCTCAACAGTGCCGATAATCAATTTTTAATAAGTGTACTGAAAATTGGATTGCGTGATCCTGATAATCACATTCGCTTTTGGAACGGCCGTTTTCTCATCGAACAATCCAACATAAATCCAGAGCCATACTTGCATCAACTCAAGTACGATCGTTTTATGCCCAATCGGCGTTTGTATTTGAACTATGTAATTGAGCATCAATCAGAGAATAGCGGAAAGGTTTTGAATGAATGTCTGCTTGACCAACATGCCTCAATCAGAGAGCTGGCTCGATTTCATTTGAGGAAGCGTGGCAAACAAGAGTTTGCTGACATTTATCGAGATAAGTTGGAGCAATCAAACAAAAAAGTTCAGTTGATTGCTTTGAGGGGTTTAACAGAAACAGGAAAAGCTGAAGACGTGCCGCTATTTTTAAAGCATTTAAACTCAGAAACGGCCGTTTTTCGCCAAATTGCATTACGAGGATTAGTTCGTCATGATGGTGAGAAATATTTGGAGACAATTCTGCTTCATTTGGCTGATGGATCAAAAAAAGTTTCAAACGAAGCCAAAAACGGACTCATTATACTCAATGGTGTATATCGTTCTCGTGAAAAACTATTGATTATTTTCAAACAAACCGCTTACCTGCATACAAAAGTTAATATTTTGCATTTATTTGGACACCTTCCAAAATGGGACGCCCTCATCTATTTATTAAAAGCAGAAGCTCACTCAGAGACTGGATTGGATGGATTTTTGGATAGGCATTTCAAAAAATGGATGGCGAACACAAATCAATCTTTTACAACATTATCAAGTCAACAAGTTGATACAATAATGCAACACCTTTTAGAAGTTGGAGAAGCTTTCCCTCATTATAAAAAGATCAAATTATTCCTAGAAGATTGGAGAAAAACGGAAAATAAAGGACGGTTATGAATTTTGTAAATACCCCAGAAACACAATTTGAAAATATTCCTGATTACCCATTTGCACCTCACTACATT
>JANQSK010000676.1 GCA_028284105.1 Anaerolineae bacterium | reverse complement strand
CTCCAAAATAATATTTTGTTATTTTTCAACTGTTTTAACGATGGCCACACGGCCGTTTATTTGCTCAATTTGTACAGAAGAGCCAGCCACAATTTTCGTACCCACTTCACAACGGGCGGCCAAGGTAATGCGACCTGTGTTGTTGTTGTAGGCAATGGAGCCTAACCCCGCTTTGGGAATAGTGACGGTCACTTCAGCCTCACGACCAACCGCATCTTCTTGTAATGAGTAAGTTTGGGTCACAGATTTTGACAAGACGTAGATAAAGAAAAGTTGAGCGGCTATTCCGCCTCCAAGGCCAACGCCCGTTGACCACATGAGGCTTGGAATAGGAGCCATTCCTGCCCATAGGCGGGTAACCAAGCCAGCCAGCCCAAAGAATGCGCCAAAAATCGCAATCGCAAAGGGGCTCACGCTGATAAAATCTAAATCTCCATCAAAATCAAAGTCAAAATCGAGCACCTCTCCGACCTCCGCTCCCATCAATGAGAGCAAAGTAAAGAGAAAACTCACCATTAAAATTGATGCGTACACGATGTTTAACGTGCCTGATGAAAGAAATTCATTGAACATATGCTTCCTCCAAAATTTGTCTTTTATTGACAAAATTACAAATTTTTTGTCTTTGATCGTTGATTCATCGACCAAATCAACAGGTTTGCCGGTTCTAACGCTCGACAATCGATTTTGAAGACATTTTGGTGGAGTTGGTTTGAAAAACGGCCGTTTATCAAAAGTTTGTGTAAAATCAAATCATGCCCAAAACGAGTGACATCTTTCCAGCTAACTACTTCCATCGCCGAGACGAATCAGATGATGAAAACTTCTACACCTTTCCAAGAAAGGTGGTTCATATTGATGATGCCGCCATTGCAGCACTGTCTGACTTTTATGGGGAGATAATTCCTAAAAACGGCCGTATTCTAGATTTAATGAGTAGCTGGCGCTCTCATTTACCGCTCGACTCACTTACCCCCCAGCACGTTGCGGGACTGGGCATGAATCTCGAGGAGATGCTCGACAATCCGGCCCTTACCAATGATGACATACAGGTCCAAAATCTAAATATCAATCCAACATTATCTTATGAAGACAGCAGTTTTGATGCCGTGATTTGTGCGGTGTCGGTTCAGTACATGATCAAGCCCATTGAGGTTTTTACTGAGGTTCATCGTGTATTGAAGGAAAACGGCCGTTTTATCCTCTCTTACTCCAATCGCTGCTTCCCCACAAAAGCAACGGCCGTATGGCTCTCCACCGACGATATGCAGCATGCTCAATTGATTGGTAGCTACTTTGAACATTCCGGTCATTGGAGTGAGTCGATGATGAAAGTGAAAAATAGTGAAAATGGGGCTCCCCTTCACGAAGATCCCCTCTATATCATTTGGGCTGAAAAGAAGAGTGTCAGTTCATGACACGTGCTCCAATTTTCATTCTCACAGGAACACCAGCCTCAGGGAAAACGACCCTGTCAAAAGCCCTGCTTCAGCGGTATTCCCGAGGCACCCACATTTCGGTCGATCAGCTACGAGGCATGGTGGTATCCGGTCTTTCAAACCCTATTGGCAGTTGGGATGATGAGACGGATCGACAATTCCGACTGGCTCGTGACAGCGCTGCACAAATTGCAAAAACATACGCATCAGGAGGCTTTGCCGTCGCGATTGATGATGTGATATTTCCTGATCAAATTGCGCATCACTATGATGAAGCCCTAGCTCAATTTGACCTGTATAAAGTGCTTGTTCGCCCTTCGGTAGAAACGGCCGTTTCTCGCAACCAAGCGCGCCAGCTTGAGATTGACCACACCCAGCTAGAGAAAATCATCCAGCCAATCTATGATCATTTCACGACCTTTGATTTAAACAAGTTGCAAAACGAAGATTGGACTATTCTCGACACCACTTTTGAATCAGTTGACGAATCAGTAAGCAAGCTCTTGGCAGAAACGGGTTGTTTTCCAAAGTAAGAGTTCTCAATCGCGTATTTTCCTCTTTTCGCCAAATTGATCTTTTTTTGTTAGCCTAGATTTCACCTAAGAGAAGGTGATGATCCAACATGACAAAAACCTATTCAATGTCCGTGATTGGCGCAGGTTGGGGTGGCCATTTAAGCATGACGGGCGCCAATGAGTCCGACCGCTTTGAACTCAAAGCGGTCTGTGATCTCACACAAGAAGCAGCAGCCAAAGCAAAAGCAAAATACCCTCACATACAAATTTTCACAGACATTAATCAGATGTTTGCTGAGTCTCCTACCGATGTCGTGTCGGTGGCAACCTGGCCTCCTTCACACATGCCGTTGGCTTTAGCCGCAATGGACCAGCTCCCGCTCAGTGGCATCGTTGTTGAAAAGCCGCTATCAGAACGTTATAAAGATGGAAAAAGATTACTGAATGCCATCAAAGCCAAAAATCTGCCAGTTGCTGTGCCACACAATATGCTTACCGCCCCACACACGCTTGAAATATTAGATCGCGTTTGGACAGGGGAAATTGGCGAACTAAAGTTGCTCGAAATTCAGTGTGATGGATGGGACATTATCAATGCGGGTATTCACTGGCTCAACTTTTTTGTCAACCTGACAAAGCTCGAAC
Source organism: Anaerolineae bacterium (assembly GCA_028284105.1). Taxonomy (GTDB): domain Bacteria; phylum Chloroflexota; class Anaerolineae; order Promineifilales; family Promineifilaceae; genus QQUD01. The sequence goes on along the minus strand of JANQSK010000676.1, from coordinate 7,907 downwards.
CCATCAAATACGTTCATGCAGCCATTGATGGCAGCTCTCGAACTTGGCGAGATGGTATGCAGGTGGAAACAACGGCCGTTACCTACGCTGAAACACAAAGTGGGGTTCGTGTGATTATGCAAACGGGAGATTATGTCAACATAAACACCAAGGATAAAGAGACGCTTTTTCGCTGCATAGGCACAAAAGGCACTCTTGAATTTTATGGATGGGAATCAAGCTATCGACTGACCAATGCAAAACACCCTAACGGGACATTCTTTGAGGTAGATAAAGGCACCAAAGGAGGCCATCAGTTGCACTTTGAAAATCTAGCAAAACAGATGGATAGTGGAGTACCAAACTACAACATTGCCGACAGCTCTCTGATGGCGCTTGAAATGTGTGAAGCAGCCTATTTATCAGGGCGTGAAGGGTGTGTTGTTCATTTTCCACTGACCGACTTTGTTGCACCCGTTAAAACTGATTGGAATCCCGGTGAACCTTACAGTGGACGAGGTGGTGGACGAGATGGGAGGAACTTACCATGATTGAATTTGCTATTATCGGTACGGGTTGGCGGAGTGAGTTTTTCTTGCGCATTGCCAATGCCTGTGCAGACAAAATGCGTGCAGTTGGCGTGGTGACGCGTCATGTATCCAAAGCAAACTCCTTTGGAAAACAGTTTAATGTGCCGCTATTTGGCTCAATCGATGATCTGCTAGCCAATTCAAAACCGCTATTTGTGATTACCAGCGTGCCGTGGGATAGCAATCCTGGCATCATGAAAACCCTTGCCGCTAAAGGATTGCCTGTCCTTTCAGAAACTCCACCCGCCCGCAATCTCGATGAGCTTCAATCAGTGTTCAAACTAGTTCAAGACGGCGCAAAAATTCAGGTTGCAGAGCAATATTGGGCGCAACCCCACCATGCCGCACGCCTAGCCTTCGCACACAGTGGAAAGCTAGGCACCGTTTCCCACACCCAGATTTCAGTGGCACATGGATACCATGGCATCAGCCTGATGCGTCGATTTTTAGGCATTGGCTTTGAAAATTGCACCATTTCAGGACAATCATTTACCTCTTCTATAGTCGAGGGATCAGGTCGCAATGGCCCTCCTAAAGCAGAAAACCTTATCGACAATAAACAAGATTTAGTGACCTTCAACTTTGGCAACAGATTAGGGGTCTTTGATTTTACTGGGGAACAATACTTCTCATGGATTCGGGGGCAACGTGTATTGGTTCGGGGGTCTCATGGGGAAATTATCGATGAGCGCGTAACGTGGCTTAAAGATTTTAAAACGCCCCTTACAGCAGAATTCAATCGCGTTTCAGCAGGCATCAATGGCAATTTAGAAGGGAATCATCTAAAAGGCATTCAAGTCGGTGAATCGTGGATCTATCAAAATCCACTGGCACCGGCTACTTTATCTGATGAGGAGATTGCTATTGGCACATGTTTGCTTCAAATGGCAGAATATGCTGATGGTGGGAATGATTTTTACAGTCTCGCCGAAGCATGCCAAGATCGATATCTTGACATCTTAATGGCAAAAGCATTGGAAACCAACCAACCTATTCAATCTGAGACCCAAATTTGGGCTAACTAATCATAAATCAAGCAAATTCAAGGAGACAGCAATGATCAAAGCAGCAGCAGACATTTTAATTGGGACCCGTGAGCGGATGGCAAAAGGATTATCCGAGTTAAGCGATGAGCAATGGTTCACGCAACCTGACGGGTTTGCCAACAATATTGCGTGGAATGTGGGGCATCTCATCATGGCTCAACAGGGTTTGTGTTACGGCCGTTTAGGGCTCGCCGTTCCGTTCGGTAATGACAACATGAAACAGTATCGCGCCCTGTACGGAGGTGGGACATCACCCACAGATTGGTCAGCCAATCCAGACACGGCCGAATTACTGCGCCTCTTTACTGACCTCCCCAAGCAAATGCTTGAGGATGCCAATGCAGGCCTTTTTGACAATTTAGAAATGCCTGAGCCTGTTGAAGGTCGCTTCCCGCCTCCCCAAACCACCTTGCATGGGTTAATCTTCAACCAATATCACGAAGGGCTCCATATCGGCACAATGGGTGAACTCATCGGCTTCATGAAGAAGGAATGATAGTCAAATCCTTCAAAATACCGTTTGATAGACCGTCAGTAATTTGAGATAAACTTCATCGAAGTTCTTGCAATCACATTTAGGATTCTATGAATTCAGAACTCATCATCATCTTAGCCTTAGTTGCCGCATTTTTCACCACAGCATTGTCTTTCGGTCTCCTTTTGCTGCTTTCATGGCAACCACAGAAAAACAGGCTGACCTACCTTGTAGGTGGCTATATGTTAATGAGTTTCCTTATTGGGGGCATTAACTTTTGGCAGCGAATCGGCGCAATCAGTCCCGAATATGCAACCACAGGAACGGCCGTTACTCTCATTAATACGGTCCTCTTTTCCTTGGCGCCATTTCTTCTATATTTAGCCATCAAAGAATATACAGGTGCCCATACCTTAACGACCCGATTTGTGGCTTGGTCAAGTGGTCTCTTTGCTGCAGCGATGACATTGATGGCACTTTTTAGACCCTCAATGCTTTTCGCAAATTATAATGAAGTCTTGATTGGAGAAACGGGGCGCATTGAACCAGAATTCACGGCTATCATGTTTGCAGCGTTATTTATTGGCCTATTCTTTGAAATCAGCATGTTGATTCTGGTGCTCCGATATCCTCTTCACACCTTTGCCAGATGGTCTATCATTCTGATTTTTGTCTCTTCCATTCTAGAAATGATTACAATCACACGGGAACTGAGCCTAGCTATGTTTGCTGCAGCCGTTGCCCGTGTCTTTTTAGTCTACGCGCTCTTAGATGATACGTTATTCCATCCTCTCCAACGCGCAAAAGATTCATTGGAGGTTGCGTACAAGGAAGTCGAGCTAAAGGTACAGGAGCGCACAAATTCGCTGAATGACTCTTTGAAAAGAGAACAAGCGCTGAGTCAGCAGTTAGAAACGGCCGTTGCCAAAGAAACGGAGCTCAATCAACTAAAAACCAAGATCATTGAGATGATTTCCCATGAGTTCCGCACGCCCTTAACCGTTATCAATAGTTCATCTGATTTGCTTGAATATCGCTACGAAAAACTATCAACTGAAAAACGATTAAATGTACACAAACGCATTCGCAACGCCGTTTTTTATATTAACGATCTACTCAAAGACATCACATTTACAAGTAAAGATCAAGAAGCAGGTATCCAACTTCAAATCGATACGTACACGCTACACGATATCTGCATATTGCTCACTCAAGCCATTTCGGCCATTCCAGACGTCTCCCAAGATGTCACCATCGTTGATCGCTTAGATCACGAACAAATCATCCAAACTGATGCGCATTTATTGACGCAGCTTTTCCTTGCCTTATACACAAATGCGGTGAAATATTCACAACCTGCCTCTCAAATCAAACTGACCTTTGAATCAACGCCAACTCAATTTATCTTCGCAGTGCAAGATCATGGCATTGGAATTGACCCGGCAGATGTACCCCACATTTTTGATATGTTCTATCGTGGGAAAAACGTTGATAATCGGAGAGGAATTGGGTTGGGTCTCCATACGGCCTCAAGAATTTCCGAAGCATTAGAAGGGGAAATTTCTGTGATTAGCCATGATTTAGAAATAGGCGCTATCTTCTCCGTCAATCTCCCCCTAAATCCCTCCATCGAAGGCGCGCTCGTCCAAAATCTCACCAGAGCACTATAATCTCAACAAATAAATCCAATCACATAAATCGTGTCAATTTCAAGTACCGGTATAAAGTTTCTCATCGATATTTGTCGAAAAAAGAGGATTTGTGTCGTTTAATTGGTAGGTAAAGAAATTAGGGTGTCTGAAAGAAGTAAATTGATGAACAACCACACAAATCGAATAAAACGATTATCCAAAGAGAGGGAATTGGAAATAGAAACGGCCGTTTATAATTACGCCTACCCATGTATCCAACTCACAGTCCATGATGATCAAGATGTCACAAACAACGTCATGACATCAAAAATGGGGGGCATTCCATACACGCCATCAACGCTTAGCTTCCCCCAATTAACCAAGTCACAAACATCCCATTGCACCTTCCAGCTAATAGGTCAACTCAACTTTGCCGAACTACATGAACAGATTCCCAGCTTCCCCGAAACACTCTTACCGCTTCCCGAAAAAGGTATTTTTCAACTCTACTATTTGATGCCAAATCATCTAGAGCAAATTCAAAGTTTAACCAATGAGGGCAAACAAATTGACGAAGAATGTGGTTTACAGCTTGATGATAACGAAGCATTTTTTATAGCATGGCATCCTGAGCCATCACTCACTCATCATCAGCCACAAAACGCATCATTAGGATATCCAGAAACTGGTAACCCTATTACTTATTCATCATCACACTCTATCGATAGAGCATTCGAACAAAGAATTAAAAATCAATTTACTCAAGAAGAAATAAAAGCCTTTGTCTGGCATGCACCTTGGCGCAAGCATCACCTCTTGGGTGAGCCCAACTTTATGCAATTCGATCCACGTCGTGAGTATGGCATTCAAGATAGTGTAGGCTGTTTAAATCTGTTTCGCTGGATAGGCGTTGCACTCACCAAGGGGATGGATGAAGCCAAAAAAAGAGACCAAATCATAATGGATGAGAAATTTCGACAAGAAGAAGCCCTTTTGGGGAAACAGCACATCCTGTGGCAAATTGCTGAACCTAATGATTCTATTCGAGATTTTTTCACCTACTCAACTATTTTACTAACTATAAATGAGGCCGATTTAATTGCTGGTGATCTAAGCAACGCTTGGGTTTCCTATCAATACACCTAGCACTTGGGGGTTACTCATATTTATGACCTTTTTGATTAGAGTCATCCTTATCTATCCTGTTTTTAAAGTTCTTCAAGCGCTTTATTGGTGGTACCAACTTAGATCATTTAAATCCACGGAAGGCAAAGTAATACAAAGTGGTGTGAAGAAATTGCCTGACACTAAATATGCTCTCAGAAATCATCTGAATCCCTTGTACAGAGAACGTCTTCAATATCAATACGTTGTCGATGAAGAGCGCTATATTGCACATGCGATTTCCATTGTTGATGAGCATTTTGTGAAGGGAAACAGGCAAGGCAGGGGAAAACGAAATGCTGAATATTGGCACAAGCTTTACCCAAAAGGGAGAACCATCACAGTCTATTATGATCCAAAAAATCCAGAACGCGCTTTTCTTTATAAAACTGTGTTCGATAAAAATTCTGCGATAATGATCACCATTGCCCTAACCATGGCATTCATGCTCTTGCTAGGGGTTTTATTTCAAGGATAAATTTTTACTCAAAGAAAACCAAGGAAGGGAGAGAAGAGAAAAATGTTTAAACAATCAAAAATCATCTTGCAACTCATTATGGGATTTATCCTGCTTGATTTAATCTTTGTACTATTTACAAGCTTGCCCAATACCCAAGCAGTGAGCCCAGAACAATTAGCAGAAATTGGCGCATGCACGCCAAATTCTGGTTGGACTTGGGGCCGAGGGGCTGAAAAACCACAAATTGCCAATTTAATTGAGCAATCGTTGAATCAGCAAAATATCAACGCCGATGTTAGAGCAACGGCTTTTGGAGAAACGGACTCTTGTGGAACCTTCGCAGAATTTGGTGTCGATTTTGACATTGAGGTCCAAAGCATATCTGCCTCCAAAATGGCATCTACTGAGGAGGTCGCCTATACCATTATGGCTCAGCTGCCTGATTTTGTTGGAAAGCAATTAGGCAATACAAAAATCAGTTTTCCTGATGCCGACCCTATCCATTTCCGCGGTGTCGTCATTGATCATAATCATGGGCTTACCAACCAACGTCAATTTGTCTCAACAGCAACCGATAACTTTCAAGTGGATGCAACCAAAACATGGCAAGACACCGGTGTGGCCATTAGTGCCGACACATTGCTCCATCTACAAGTTGTAGACGGTTTGTGGACTCACTGGAAGGATTTTGCACCCTACAACAATGGACATGGTGGCGGTTTTATCTGCGGTGATCCATCATGCGGTGAGCCCCTCCCCTATTCCCATCAAGGTGCACTTATTGGACGAGTAGGAAATCACGTCTTTGAGATTGGTTTCGAGGGGCTTATAACAACAGAGGATTCTGGAAACCTAGAGCTTCGCATCAATGATGCTGATAACGGGCTTTTTGATAATGACGGCATTCTCACAGTTGAAATGGCACAGCCTGAAATCGATCCAAGCTATGTCAGCGAAGTATATGTTGTTGTGTATGACCCTCTCTTGAGCAATGGCCAGCTATTGAGTGAATATCTCCATTGGTCCAAGTATGAAGACCAAATCGATAATGTCATCGAATTTTTCCTGCTTGCCTCGAATGGTGAGCTTCTCTATGAAGTTGTTGATACAACTGTAATCACATCTGGCTGGCCTGAAAAAATAGACGGGTTTGTTTACACAGAAGAGACCTATCTGGCCATGATTGAAGATGGAGAACCCGCTCATCAACCCGATCTCGTCAATTACAACAAAATTGTGAATGACCCCATGTTAGACATTTGCGGCCGCGTAAATCGTGGGGAAATTGATGAGGTATGGATTTTTAATGGCCCTTACTTTGGATTTTGGGAGTCAACTTTAGTTGGGCCAGGGAGCTACACTTACAATTCGCCTCCTGTGCCTGAACCCTATGACTGCGAGCGCCTCATTCCCATTATGGGGCCAAGTCCTGAGCGTGAAGGTTTATATGGACACAATGAAGGCCACCGAATGGAAGCGACGATGACACATGTTTATGGCGGATGGGAACAAAATCGCACATCACATAGCTGGGATCGCTTTGGCCTAGTCGATTTTCAATCAAGTGACTACGAATACAGTGGCTGTGGTTCAGTCCATTACCCTGCCAATGGGATTCAAGATTATGATTACGCCAATAAAGATTTTGCAAACACCTATTGCGAAGATTTTGTAAATTACCCCCATTTAACAGATCCTGAGTCTAATCTAGACAATGTCAATTGCCATCTTTGGGGATGCTTCCACGATGGATTTATGCGCTATTGGTTTGGGCATTTGCCTTCTAACTTTGGCTGTGGCAATGATGACGTATCGTCAAACTGGTGGACTTACTTTGTTGACCCAGCAGAAGCCAACAACCTACCCTGTGAAGTGATCAACACCTATCTCCCGCTCATCCGGAGATAAAAAAAGCGGAGGCGGTTATCAATCGCCTCCGCTACTTATTTTATCAGATTACACTTTTGCTCTGAACGCTTCTTTGTCTAAAGCAAAGCGAAGAAGCTCTTAGAATTCATAAACTTCATGCCGCGCAGCACTCAATTTTTTATCGTACCCCACTTTTTCTAGGTAATCATCAAACTGATCGAAGTCCATTTGTTGTTTTTGGTCGGATAGCGCCACAGCAGGATGGGGGTGAACCTCAACCATAATGCCGTCAGCCCCAACAGCGAGACCCGCTTTGGTAAGCGGCACCAACAAATCACGCCGTCCACCTGAGTGAGTGGCGTCCACAATAACGGGAAGGTGGGTTTCCATTTTAGCGAGAGCAACAGCGCTCACATCAAGGGTGTTTCGTGTGTATTTTTCATAGGTACGAATACCCCGTTCACACAGAATGACATTCGGATTGCCTTCGCTCATGATGTACTCAGCACCCATAATCCATTCTTCAATAGTGCCAGAGAGGCCACGTTTGAGCAATACGGGTCGGTCTGATTTACCTACTTCTTTCAATAGCGGGAAATTCTGGCTGTTACGCGCCCCAATTTGGAGCACATCGACATATTGCAAGCAAATATCGATGTCACGCGGATCCATAATCTCTGCAACAAAGTAGAG
>JANQSK010000158.1 GCA_028284105.1 Anaerolineae bacterium | reverse complement strand
GCTCAAGAACGTGGGGCATGGATCATTGGTGTAGACACTGACTGGACCGTGAGCGCACCAGAGTTTGCAGATGTTGTTTTGACCTCAATCTTGGAACGTATGGACAACTCAGTCTATGACCAAGCGCAAGCTATCGTTGACGGTACATGGACCGGTGGTGGTGTATCTGTAGGTACACTCGAAAATGGTGGTGTCGGTATCTCTGCAACGGCCGTTGACGTTCCAGGGTTGGCAGACGTTGAAGCTGGCATCATTGACGGTTCTATCTCAACGTTGCCAGGCGCTGCACCAGCAGAAGAAGCTGCTGCCCCAGCCAGCGATGCAAAAGTTTGTGAAGTGACAGACGTTGGCGGTATTGATGACAAATCATTCAACGCCACAGCATGGGCTGGTTTGGAACGTGCTAGTGAAGACATGGGCATCGAAGTGAAGTTCCTCGAATCTGCCCAACAATCAGATTATGAACCAAACATCAACGCATTGGTTGAAGATGGTTGTGATTTGATTATCACCGTTGGTTTCTTATTGGGTGACGCTACCGCCACTGGTGCAGCTGCAAACCCAGACACCAACTTTGCAATCATTGACTTCGCATATGACCCACCAATCGACAACGTTTCTGGTTTGATCTTCCAAATTGACCAAGCTGCATTCTTGGCTGGTTACGCTGCTGCTTCTGCAACCCAAACTGGCGTTGTAGGTACATTCGGTGGTGTTAACATTCCTCCAGTGACCCAATTTATGGATGGCTTCGTTTTGGGTGTGAACTATCACAACGACCAAAACGGAACCGATGTTCAAGTTTTGGGATGGGACATTGAAGCGCAAGATGGTTTGTTCACCGGTAACTTTGAAAGCACCGACGATGGTCGTGCATTTGGTGAAAGCTTGATGGATGAAGGTGCAGACATCATCTTGCCAGTAGCGGGTCCTGTTGGTTTAGGAACTGCTGCAGCAGCTCAAGAACGTGGGGCATGGATCATTGGTGTAGACACCGACTGGACCATCAGCGCTCCAGAGTTTGCAGATGTTGTTTTGACCTCAATCTTGAAACGCATGGACAACTCAGTCTATGACCAAGCGCAAGCCATCGTAGACGGTACATGGGCCGGTGGTGGTGTATCTGTAGGTACACTCGAAAATGGTGGTGTTGGTATTTCTGCAACGGCCGTTGACGTTCCAGGGTTGGCAGACGTTGAAGCTGGTATTATTGACGGTTCTATCTCAACGTTGCCATAACATGATTTTGTAAGAGTGGTTCATTTTTTAAGAATGAATCACTCTCTTAGTTTGAACTTAAAAATTTAGGATGCGGATGAAACAGTCATGTTTTTCTTAAACTAGTCTTTGTTTTAGAAACAGCTGTTCATCCGTGTCCTTTTTTTATTAATTATTTTCAATTGGTTATTTGAGCTAAAATCACTTATTGAAAGTCATTAATAATCAACTTAACAGGAAGCACATTTTTCTTCGGAAGGGGCTATGGAAGAGAATACCGTATTAGAGCTTAAAGGCATTACCAAACGATTTCCAGGTGTGTTAGCCAATGATCACATCGATTTGACGCTTAAGCAGGGAGAAATTCATGCCCTTTTGGGTGAAAATGGGGCTGGCAAATCGACATTGATGAATATCCTTTACGGGCTGTATCAACCCACAGAGGGAGAGATATTTGTTAACGGCCGTAAGACGACTGTGCATTCCCCCAGTGATGCAATTTCAGCTGGTATTGGCATGGTGCATCAACATTTTATGCTCATACCAGTCTTTACGGTGACTGAAAATGTGATGTTGGGAGAAGAGGAAACTCGTGGAGGTGGTGTTCTCGACAGACGAGCGGCGGCGCAGAAAATCAATTCTCTGTCTAAAAAATTCGGTTTGTCAGTTGACCCTAATGCGATGGTTGGCTCGCTTCCTGTAGGTGTTCAGCAGCGAGTTGAGATTATTAAGCTGCTGTATAGAGATGCCAATATTTTGATTTTTGATGAACCTACGGCCGTTTTAACTCCCCAAGAAGCAGATGCTCTTTTTGAAATTATGGGATCGCTAGTCAAGCAGGGTAAATCGATTATCTTTATTACCCATAAGCTCCGTGAAGTTCTCGAGTTTGCCGATCGAATTACGGTTATCAGACGAGGAAAGGTTGTTGGATCAACTACACCCGATCAAGCGACACCAAGCTCACTCGCTGAAATGATGGTGGGGCGGGCGGTCCATCTCATGACGGATCGAGAGCCACCAAAGGTTGGCGAAACGGTATTAAATCTTGAATCAATCGTCGTGGTTGATGATCAAGAGGCAACGGCCGTTAATCAGCTCTCACTTGAAGTGAAAGCGGGTGAAATTGTGGGGATTGCCGGAATTCAAGGAAATGGTCAAACAGAGCTGGTTGAAGCAATTACAGGATTGCGTGATACCAAATCAGGCAAGATTTCTCTGCTGGGTAAAGATATCACCAATAAACCCCCTCGAACAATCACTGAAATGGGGACAGCCCATATTCCTGAAGATCGCCAGCGAGATGGGCTCGTTTTAAGTTTTCCCATTGTCGATAATTTAGCGATTCAATCTTACTATCAAGAACCCTTTTCAAAAGGGGCAACGATGCAAGAAGCGTTTTTACGTGAAAATGCTGATACGTTGGTGGACGATTTTGACGTACGTACGCCAAATATTGATACCGCCGCCGGTGCATTATCGGGTGGTAACCAGCAAAAGGTGATTGTTGCGCGTGAATTTACAAGAGACATTAGCCTTCTTGTTGCTTCTCAACCAACACGCGGTTTAGATGTTGGGTCAATTGAATACATCCATGAGCAAGTGGTAAAAAAGCGGGACGGTGGAACGGCCGTTTTGCTTGTATCCACTGAGCTAGACGAAATTATGAACCTGTCTGATCGAATTGCTGTTATGTATGATGGTGAACTTGTGGCCATTGTCAATGCAAATGATGTAACCAAAGAGCAAGTTGGGTTGCTTATGGCGGGTGGAGAACTTGATACCGTATTAAAAGGATAAAGATTGGTTATTTGTAAACGAGGAAATTGCGTGGTTAGGGGCATTGAACTGGACGCTTTTTCTTCCGAAAATTCACTTTACGACGTATCTTTTTACTTAATCATTTACTAACCGAAATCTGGAGAAAAAATGGCAGAGCAGAAACCAGACGGAAAACCCGAAAAACAGAAAAATGCAGGTGAGGTATTACTGGATGAGTTAACTTCACCCCCTAGCGGTTCGCGATGGCGTCAGCTTGGTCAAACTATACTCATTCCGTTTTTAGCTGTTATAACGGGCCTTATCGTGAGTGGGATTTTTATTGCGCTAACCACCGAGGATATTTATCGTGCTTTTGGTGACTCTATAGGAGCAGGCTTTCGAACAACCTTCTCAACAATTTGGGGTGCTTATGCGGCGCTATTTACAGGCGCTTTAGGAGATCCCGCGACGATTTCAGCTGCACTTTCAAGTGGTGATTCTGAAGCAATCCGACGGGCATTTAATCCATTTCTCGAAAGCCTTGTGGTATCCACACCATTTATCTTTGCGGGCTTGGCCGTTGCTTTAGGTTTTCAGACCGGGCTGTTTAACATCGGTGCAGAAGGGCAGCTATTCATGGGGTCTACATTAGCAACAGTTGTGGCTTACTCTTTTGATGGGCTACCTGTCATCATACATCTTCCATTGGCATTGATTGCAGGATTTATTGGTGGTGGACTTTGGGGCATGATTCCAGGTTGGC
>JANQSK010000646.1 GCA_028284105.1 Anaerolineae bacterium | reverse complement strand
CAGAGAGCGACGATTAATATGATAACAAAACATGTTAAAGAGATGATTGAAGAGGCAAACTCAGTCATCGAAGTTATTTCTGGGAGTGAAGCCAAAGCTCTGCATGGTCGTGACGATGTTGTATTTATCGACATTCGTGACATCCGTGAACTTTGGCGAGATGGTAAGATTGATGGCGCCTACCATGCCCCTCGTGGCATGCTAGAATTTTGGGTTGATCCCCAAAGCCCCTACTATAAAGGAGATGTTTTTTCTGAAGAGAAAAAACTGGTCTTCTACTGAGCAGGCGGCGGGCGGTCAGCTTTGGCTGCCAAGGCACTGTACGATATGGGCATGCGCAACATCTGCCATATCGGAACAGGATTCAACGGCTGGAAGGAAAGTGAAGGTCAAGTTGAAAATGTAGAACCTAAGCAATAAGATTACAAAAAAAGACCGCTACTTTTGCTAGCGGTCTTTTTTTGTAATTGATTCTTTTAAATCAAGTTGACTTACTTAAAGAAATTTTTAGCTCTCTTTTCGTCTGGTACGTGAAAGAGCAAATGCACCAGCAGCACCAAGCAAGATACCAACGCCAATACCACCTAACAGACCACTTACATTTCGGTCTGGGGCGCTGCCATCAGGATCAAGATTTTCAGGTGGAGCAACGGTTATTTGCCCTGATGATGATGTCGTGTCAATCGCATCAGTTGATTCTAAGTTGATAATGCCCTGCGTTGTTGCGTCTCGTTCACAATCATACAAGCCACGCATTTTTGACATATCGCGGATATTGGACACATCTTCTCGGCCAGCTTCATAGCTGAAAACGGGATCAACCGTCATCTCTTCTGGATCAATGACTGTTCTTAATCGTGTCAAGTATCCTTTTTTATCCGCTTGTTCTTGTAGGTAGCTATTTGAAAAACTAAATTGATCGGTTGCTCCTGCATATTCGGTAATAAATGCACGTCCACCAAGAGCATCGGCTCGTTGTCCAATCAGATTGAAGTAATCGTTTCCACCAAATGTGAAGAAGGTGATTTCGCCATTGGCAATTTCCATATGCTCATAATTTTTAGGAACAGCTTGATCATCAGCAAAGAACCACACAAAAATTCCCATTCCAGGGTTAGCAGCAACGGCCGTTAATCGCAAAGGAATCATTGGTTCGTCAGCGCGATAGGTGATTTCAATAGGCTTAATCGAATCAGATGTTTCACCATCTAATAGGCGCATTGCTAAGAAGGCAAACTGTTCCTCAACATAGACATTAATCAGAGGCTCCATGTTAGGCTCAACACGGTAGTTATTGTCGCGCAGCCAATTAATTAAAGCACTGGGGTCTTCAGAACCAACCACATCAAACCCAAACGGCCCTACTTCACCCGAAGCAAAGATTTCAACTTCAGACGATTCTTCCATTGCTTCATCTTCCATTGCCATGGAGAACATCACATCTTGACCACAATCCGGGAAAGGGGGAGCAATAATACGAACATCCGTAAAAGCATGAAGCTCAGAAAAAGCTTCAGCACCATCTTCTGGAACAGCTAATGCATCAGCAGTGATTGCATCGGGAATAGGTAATATCCATGAAAAGTCAGGAGCAGCCCCTTCATATTGAATTTCAATAAGCGAAGAAATGGTGCCATCCCCATTATCAGTAAAAATGATACGTTCAGCAGCTTGATTAACGGGAGTATTTTGGCAGAAAAAGCCCCCGCAAGCGAAGACATTTGAATGGGGAAACGCAAGAATAAATAAGAGTAGGGCAAATCCAAATAACGTTTTTTTTATCATATTTCCTCCAATGAAATATTGTTTGGCTCAAAAATGGATCTTGTATGTTTGCAGCAAACTACAGTTAGGTAACGCGATCCCTTTTTAAAAAGTTCCAACTGGTTTTCACTGATCCACTCATCTACAATTAAACAATGCAAATTTTTGAGTTTTTACAAAGTAATTGGCCTGATTTTCCGGGTATTGTTTGGATAACGGCCGTTATTGCCGTGTTGTTGATTGGCATTTCAAAAGCGGGATTTGGCGGAGGCGTTGGCGTGATTGCGACACCCATCATGTCATTGGTTATGCCTGTTGCCTCGGCGGCAGCCCTTTTATTGCCCATATTAATTGGTGCCGATTTATTGACCTTTCGGCATTATAAAAATCAAATCAATAAAGAGACGATTCGGATCCTTTTGCCCGGTGCATTACTTGGGATAGTGTTAGGTGGACTGTTTTTTAATCAATTTAGTCAACGAGAAGCTCTTATCAAAATTGGTATTGGCATTATAGCGATTGGGTTTGTTGTTTATCAAGCCGTAAAATTACTCTATCAAAAGAAGCTAGAAAGTTACACACCGTCAGATACAACAGGATATGGCTTAGGAATCATTACAGGCTTCACCTCAACCATAGCACATGTTGGTGGCCCCCCTTTCTCGATTTATGTGCTACCTCAAAATTTGCCAAGGAATATTTTTGTGGGAACAACGGCCGTATTCTTCCTCATCGTCAATGTTGTAAAACTTATTCCCTACAGTTTGTTAGGGCTTATCCAAACAGGAAACATTATTTTGACCGTTCTTCTGATTCCTGTTGCCATGTTGGGGGTCCAATTAGGCATTTGGATGAATAAACGCGTCAATCAAAATGTATTTAACGGTGTTGTTTATTTATTGCTGCTTCTTACCGGGATTCAGCTCATCATGGGACGATCGTTAGTCGATGTAGTGGCAGGCCCCTAAAACAGAAAATGCCCGATAAATCGGGCAAAATCTCGTTTTCCTTTTCTATTCCTCATCATTCTGTGGAGAATGATGGTCGCAATGAGGCTCTCCTCAAGAACACTGCATGACTTCAATACTATAAAACAAAATGTCTCTCAAGTAAAGATCCTAATTTTATACAACCTTTTTGTTGAGTGGCGTTGTTGATGAGTTCAGATAAAATTAGAAAATGCAGCTAACTTTATCGTTCCTTGGGCCATTTCAAGCCAATCTCGATTCAAATCCTATCCCAGAATCACGTGCAAAAAAAATCGAAGCGCTATTGATTTATCTCGCAATGGAAGCCCAAGTTGCGCACCGTCGGGAAACCTTAGTGGGACTGCTATTCCCTGATTTGCCTGATGAATCAGCCAGAACCAATTTAAGGCAAACTTTAACACGTCTAAGAAAAGCAATTGGTGACAGCCAGGCCAATCCCCCCTTTTTATTAACGAGTCGGGAAACAACCCAATTTAATCAAGCCAGCCGCACCGTACTAGACGTTCGTCAATTTAATGCATTGCTCCAAGGATGTGAAAAACACCTGCATAAAGCATCAAATCGATGTGCGGATTGTATTATTCGGCTTGAATCGGCAATCTCGCTCTATCGGGGACCATTCTTGCAGGGTTTTTTTCTGGAAGACAGTATTGAGTTTGAAGATTGGCTCCTTGTTTATCGAGAGCGGTTCCAACAGCTGGCCATTTCTGCCGCACAAACAGTCACAGATTATTACGAAAAGCGGGGCGATTTTAAATCTGCTCAACGATACGCTGAGAGGCTACTGGAAATTGAGCCTTGGGATGAAGGTGCTCAACGGCAATATCTCAGATTATTAGCGTATCAGGGTAAACGGAATATTGCCCTAAGAAAATATGAGCAATTTAGCCAACGTCTTTTTGAAGAGCTTGGTGTTGACCCCTCGTTTGAATCGGAACAATTAAGACAGCAAATCATCTTGATGGCTGAAAAAAGACCAAGCAACCTCAGCCAAAGTAATCAAGCACTTATTGGACGAGAGGATGATTTGTCCGCCATCTATGAACAACTG
>JANQSK010000592.1 GCA_028284105.1 Anaerolineae bacterium | reverse complement strand
CGGCCGAACACGTGACAAAATCCGAATGTATGGTTGGCTTCACGGGGAGACTTATGGCGACTACATTGAAAGCGCGAAAGTAGGCGTTGATGCTGGGTTTACCGCCTTTAAGACAGGCTTGCTTGGTGCAATGAATATTGTAGATACGGCCGTTACTGTCGATAAAAACATCGAGCGATTTGCCCAGTTGCGTGAAGCTGTTGGTTACGATGTGGATTTAGGTATTGATTTTCACGGTCGGGTGAGTCCGGCAATGGCTGTTCAATTGGCAAAAGCATTAGAGCCCTATCGCCCCATGTTTATTGAAGAGCCGGTGTTGCCAGAAAATGTAGACACAATGGTGACTGTGGCACGAAGCACCACTATTCCAATTGCGACTGGTGAGCGCCTGTTTACCAAATGGGGCTTTCGAGAAGTGCTGGAGAAGCAAGCGGCCGTTATTTTACAGCCCGATCTTTCCCACGCTGGGGGCATCTTAGAAGTTAAGAAAATTGCGGCAATGGCTGAGGTTTACTATGGTGCAGTTGCCCCACATTGCCCGCTTGGTCCAATTTCGCTCGCAGCTTGTCTTCAACTTGATGCCTGCATCCCCAACTTTTTAGTTCAAGAGCATGTTACGACTGGCGAAGGATATCTCAAAGAGCCATTTAAGATTGTTGATGGCTATATCCAAGTGCCCGATAAACCTGGCCTTGGAATTGAGCTAGATGAAGAAGCCCTTCAAGATAAATTGAATGATGGGTCTTGGGAAACCCCAAGACTCTGGCATGCTGATGGCTCAGTTGCTGATTGGTAATGGAATTGATTCAAAAAAAGAGTAAAGAGAAAGCGACACATTTTATTGCAAAACATGATTGAGCAAATTCCAAGTCAAAAGATTAATGATGTCATCAAAGTCCAGCTCAAAGAATTCCCTGATGGCCGAGGCCGTTTTCTAGAGTCGTTTCGGACAGAATGGTTTCCTCAAGTGAGCTGGGAACGCATTCAGATGAATCGTTCCGATTCAGCAGCCGGTATTGTTCGTGGTTTGCACTATCATTTTAAGCAAGTTGATTATTGGTATGTGCCAAAGGGGCGAATTCGCGTGGGTTTAGCTGATTTACGGTCGTCTTCTTCGACATTCAAATCAGTTGAGGTTTTAGAACTCGGGGAAAGCAGCAGTGGGGGTGAATTTGGCTTGTTAATTCCTGTTGGTGTAGCCCACGGTTTCTACAGCCTGACTGAAGTGACCCTAACCTATGTTGTTAATAATTATTACAGTGGAAAAGATGAATTTGGCGTTGCTTGGAACGATCCTCAGCTAAATGTTCCTTGGGGAATTGAAAATCCAATAGTTTCAGAGCGAGATCGGAATCTGCCACAGCTCGCACAAATCACGTCAGAAAATTTACCAAGATAAAAAATCAAACTCAGACCTTCATAAATCATCCTTTTAAAGAGGTTCCTATGTTCAAAGTAGAAAAGTTAAACGATTGGGAAAACCCACAAATGGTGGGAATCAACAAATTGCCAGGCCATGTGAGAACGGTGCCCTTTGACTCGGTTGAAGATGCCAAAACATTAGATTGGCAAAGCTCACCGTACTGCCAAATGTTAAACGGCCGTTGGCAATTCCACCTTGTAGATAATCCGAGTGTTGTTCCTGATCGGTTTTATGCAACCGATTACGACAGCACAGCATGGGATACGATTCCAGTACCGAGCAATTGGATGATGGAAGGGTATGACAAGCCAATTTATACCAATGTCCAGATGCCCATTCCTAATACGCCCCCCTTTGTGCCAAAAGACGATAATCCGACGGGGCTTTATAAACACACATTTTCAATTCCAGCCGACTGGGATAGTCGTCAAATTATTATTCAATTTGCAGGGGTTGAGTCAGCCTTTTATTTATGGGTTAATGGCCAAGCAGTAGGTTACAGTCAAGGGTCCAGATTGCCAGCTGAATTTGATATTACGGAGTATGTCCAGAGTGGTGATAACCAATTGGCTTGCCAAGTTATTCGCTGGTCAGATGGTAGCTTTATTGAGGACCAAGATCATTGGCGCATGGGGGGGATTCATCGTGATGTGTTCCTGTATGCCATTCCTAAAGGGCACATTTTTGACTTCTTTGCTCAACCCTCGCTTGATGCAGATCTGAAAGACGGCACGCTTAAATTAAAAGCTCAAGTCATGAACTACGGTGACAAGGACATGATAGATGGGTATCGCGTGGGTATGCAGCTATTTGAGTGGGATGGAACGCCAGTGTTTGATAGGGTGGATACGGCCGTTTATGAGAACGAACGCAACCTCACAATGGCTCACCTTGAAAAACGAATTGAGAGACCTAAACATTGGTCAGGTGAGCACCCGAATCTATACATTCTTGTTGTGACATTGAGCGATAAGAAGAACGAACTGATCGAAGCCATGAGCACCCGGATCGGGTTTAGAAATGTTGAGATTGTGGGCCGCGAACTGCTCATCAATGGCAAAGCCGTCTTGATGAAAGGGGTCAATCGTCACGAACATGACGATAAATTGGGTAAGGTAATCACTGAAGAGATGATGATTAAAGATATTCATCTCTTAAAGCAGTTCAACCTAAACGCAGTTCGAACAGCACACTATCCCAATTGTGCCCGTTGGTATGAACTGTGTGATGAATACGGTATCTATCTTGTTGATGAGGCCAACGTCGAAGCACACTCTCTTTATCATCGACTTTGTCATGATCCAAACTGGTCAACTGCATTTATGGAACGGGGCCAGAGGTTGATTCAACGTGATAAGAATCATCCTTCAGTAATCACATGGTCATTAGGCAATGAATCGGGCTATGGTGCCAATCATGATTTGATGGCAGGCTGGATTCGCTATACGGACCCCACACGACCCGTTCAGTATGAAGGAGCAGTGAACAAAGGGGAAGGTGGATTAAACTGGTTTACCGGCTATCTTTCAACCGATGTCACCTGCCCTATGTATCCATCCGTCGATGAAATTATTGAATACGCTCGCGATCCAAAAGGGGATCGACCATTGATTATGTGCGAATACGCTCATGCGATGGGAAACAGCGTTGGCAATCTTAAAGAGTATTGGGATGCTATTAAGACCTATCATGGTTTGCAGGGTGGTTTTATTTGGGATTGGGTTGATCAAGGTATTCTCAAAACGGATGAAAATGGGGTTGATTACTGGGGCTACGGTGGTGACTTTGGTGATACAAAGAATGACGTTAACTTCTGTATTAATGGTCTGATTTTCCCCGACCGCACAGTTCATCCGCCAATGTATGAATATAAAAAACTTATTCAGCCTATTGATGTGAAGGCCGTAAACTTGCTCAATGGGGAAATCGAAATTTGTAATGAGCAATATTTTAGCGATATGTCAGGATATAACGGCCGTTATGAACTCACCGTAAATGGTGAAATCGTACAAGACGGTAAATTTGCAATGCCTGCAATCGAAGCTGGGGAAAGTGGTATAGTAAAATTACCAATTGAAAAACCAGAATTGCCAGCTGGCGCTGAAACCCACCTCAATATTCGATTTACGTTGATTGATGAGACCCCCTGGGCTGAAGCTGGGCATGAAGTTGCTTGGGAGCAGTTCAAAATGCCTTACACAGCACCGATTGAATCTCCCGTTTCGCCATCCTCCATGCCTGATGTAACAATGAACCAAGCAGGTGGCGTCGTTTCTGTGTCTGGAGATGGATTTGCAATTGCATTTGATTCTGCGGATGGTACCTTAAAAAGTTGGCAAGCAGGTGAGCAAGAGTTATTGCATGCCGGACCAAAGCTAAACATTTGGCGCGCCCCTACAGATAATGATGGCTTCAAGAAAGCACAAGATTGGCGTCCTGATAAAGACTTATACCAATGGAATCAAATTGGCCTACGCGATATGAAGCCAACAGTGGAAGGCGTGACGGTTGAGCAGCCCCAATCCCAAATGGTTAAAATCACCGTACGCACTTTTTATGGTAATGAACAGCATCCTGAAGCGTTTGCCCATCAACAAACCTACACGATTACCGGAGATGGTGCGGTGACTATTGATAATGAAGTTCAGACGAATGTGGTTGTGGATAATTTACCGCGAGTGGGTTTACAGCTTGAAATGCCATCTGGGTATGAACAGTTTAGCTTCTTTGGTCGAGGGCCATATGAAAACTACCGTGACCGAAATGCAGGAACGGCCGTTGGTCTTTACAACAGCACTGTTGATGATCAATATGTGCCATATATCATGCCGCAGGAAAATGGAAACAAAACGGACGTTCGCTGGATGTCTCTAACAAATGAATCAGGTCAGGGCTTAAAAATCACGGCTGATGCGGGATTGATGGAAGCCACAGTTCGTCATTATTCAGATCAAGAGTTGACTGATA
>JANQSK010000589.1 GCA_028284105.1 Anaerolineae bacterium | reverse complement strand
CGGAACGGGTCTAAACATCTCTAGCCAGGGCATTAATGCGTAAGCTAAAGGGGCAATCAGCGCCACTTCCATCAGTGCCCAAGCGATAAAAAGTAAATGGTGACGAAAAATAGCGCTCCATTTGATCCAAGCATTGCTTTCAACCATGGTGTGTTGGTTTAGTGAGGAAGGGGTACTGTTTGCGGGGGTGGTCATGTTGTTTCTTCGATGTAGTTTTCGATGGGCTGTGTTTTTTCTAGCGTTTCCCATGCATCAACAATCGTTTGGAGCTCTTCTTTGCTTTCTGGCAGTTCGCCATATCGAATTTTGACATAGGCACGAGTAATAATTTGTGTCTCGGATTGATTGTTAGGCCAAGTTTGGGCTAGCGTTTTTAAATATTCATAAGGTGTTTCAGTTGCAAGTCGTGGAAATCCATTTGCTTCAGCAGCATAGCACATTTGACGATAGATTCTCCGAATAGAAACGGCCGTTCGCCAATCGCGAAATGCATCAAATCGAGACAGCAGTTGATCTAATAAGCTGCCACGCTTTTTACCCACAGAATCTCGATTGACCTCATTTGTATCCCGATCATCAAACGAGACGGCCTGTCTGCTCAGTGAAACGGTTAAAGCGACAATCAAAATAAACGCAATAATCAGTAACAATCCGAGGAGATCGGAATATTGTTGAAAGTAGGAGAGATCAATAGAGAGACGGCTAATATTGGATGGATTGAGTTCTGGGGCTGCTCCAGCGATTGCTGTATCTTGAGGGGCATTAATTTTGTCTAGCTTGGCTGCAATCTTGCCAAGAATACGAAACACACCAAATGTTGACGTTATTCCTTCAAATATGAGGGTCATGGTCCGCTCGAAAACTTGCCAAAATGGAAGTAAGAGGTCAACCGTGGTTATGCCTGCTGCAGTAAGCAAAAATTGAAGAGATAGCACTAAGGGAGCAAGCCAACCAATGATGGTTGGTAATGAATCCCCACTTAATAGCGCCGCAATCAGTGTCGCAATAATAATGATGCCAACTGCTGCAAATATGACCATACTCAACCATTTGGGATTTAAGGCGGCTGAATGGCCAGAGCGGGCCTTTTCTATTTCTTCCGCACGTGTTAGGGAAACGGCCGTTAATCCAGCCAGCAAAAACAAGAGCAGATAGGGAGAAACATCCCAGACTAACCTTGAATGACCAAACCAAATAATCAAGGGGGCTAAAATGAGTCCACCCAAACGAAGGCGAAGCCCAACCATGTTGATATCAACCTGTCGAGTGGCTAGCCGCAACCCACGCATCCAAGCAATCACAATGAGGAACAAAATACTCAATGCTTGAGGCCAGCGAACACCGCCAGAGGTCGTGAGATCCCGAAACAGCACCTGCAGCCAGCTTGGGTCAAAAAATGCATTTGGCGTGTAGACAATGGTTCGAATCGAAAGAAAGATGGTCACCAAAAGCGCAACGGCCGTCCAAGGGGGCATTTGATCTTCTTTCAGCCCCAATTTGACGAGTAGACGACTATAATTAAAAGCAAATAGCATGAGTGTCCCAAGCCATAAAAACACCATTTCAGGTGGCCAAAAGCGTGCCCACTCCATCATCCCCAAGGCCAATGGGGTGATCAGTGCCGCATCCATCACGACGTAGCAGAAGGAAAGCATTTCATGATGCACATGTTTCCAAAGTGCAACTAACTGCTCAATGCGATCGTCGTTGATAAAAGAAGGGCGGCTTAAGCGGGCTTCTGTCATACGCTACGCCTTTTCCAACTCAATAGCGACAGGTTCTGGAGATGGGATGGCGTTTAACGCAGCTTCGGTTGCACTGCTTGATTTAACCCCTTTTTGGAAGGCGGGAACGGTGGCGGGAATGTGATAAGTAATGAGATTCCCTAATCCTTTAGGAGGGGGTTCATCTGCAAGCGAGAGCAAGACAATACGTCGTCCCGCTTCTTTGAGCCGTACTAAGGCAACCAAAATTTCGTCAGTAACAACGGCCGTTACGAGAACAATAGTTCCTGACCATGGGATTGACGGGCTTTCTCGAAGCATCATTCGTTCAACAGACCCCGTCGCAAACTCAGTCACTGCTGCAAGTGCTTCAAGCGTGTTCCCTAACTGATTGGGGGAACGGCTTGGAGGCACACGAATGGGCTGGTCTGATCCAGGGACAGAGCCATTTGCATAAACGCCGACCCCCCAATCTTGTTGAATGCCAAAGTTACAAATTGATCCTGCCACACTAATGGCCCTCTCAAGCTTTTCAGGATCAAAGCCCATCCAATGCTTTTCCATCGTGGCAACATTGAGAAAGACCGCAATTGTCATCCCAACCGAGGGATCATAAACCTTTGTCTGGAGATAGCCTCGACGGGCTGATGCTTTCCAATGTACATCTCTAAACCGATCCCCATATTGATAATCTCGGACTCCTTGGGTTTTGATGGGATCAGTGAACAAGCTTTGGTGCACACGAATATCACCAAATGGTTCTTTTGGGGGTAAGTCTAGTTCCTCTAACGGGAAAATTTGAGGATAAACGATCAAATTGTCGATGTGTTGATGGGTTCGCTCGATTGTAAATAGGGTAAAAATATCACCTGATTCATAGCTGACGGGGCCGAGATTATAATAACCGCGTTTTGGAAAACGCAGGGTGACGGTGCGCTGGCTCGATTCACGGCCGTATAGTGAAAAGGTATTTTGAAGTGTGTACTTCCCAGTAATCTCACTCGTGACTTGTGATATGGCCAACTCTGATTCTATGGCGATGGGTAATTCATCTCGGAATTGGAGCCAGGTCAAAGGGAGTAACTTGTCATTCCCAACCTTGACCGTTAACTCAATGGGTTCACCAGGAAAGACGCGCGTACGATCAAACTCCCTTTCATAGGTTACCCCAAATAGCGACAGATTTTTCCATATCGTGCTGACCCACACAATGCTTAGCAAAGCAAAGCCAAGTGCCAGTAAGGCAGAGTTTCGATCTGCAAAAAAGCCTATGATGATAAAAAGAACGGCGAGTGGAACCCATGCATCACTAAAGATTGAGTTTTCACGTTCACGCAATACCAAACCGCGCGCCCGTGCCACATCGTTCATGTCAATGCCTTGACCTGCAACAGCAGCTCGCATGATGTTTTGACGGGCTTGTTTACGTGATTCCCTCGTGTTCTCTCGAACGATGAGGTGAATATCATGAAAGTTATCGGTCATTCGCTTTCAACAGGAACAGGTACGACATTGACCACATCGCGCATCACGTCTTCAGGCTTGCGTCCACGAAGGCGCGTTTGCGGATTAATCATCAAGCGATGTGTGAGTACAAATGGGGCCATCGTTTTGACATCATCTGGAATCACAAAATCGCGCCCACGAATCGCTGCCATTGCTTGGCATGTTCGATAGAGTGCCATTGTGGCACGAGGGCTAGCCCCTAATTCAATATCTTCATGGTCACGTGTAGCTCGACATACATTGACGATGTATTGTCGAATTGATTCTTCAACACGAACTTTACGAACCTCTTCTTGCATAGCAACAATGTCTTCAGGTTGCAAAACAGGCTCCAGAGTAACAAGGGGATCTTGCCGTTCAAAACGAAGAAGAATCTCATTCTCCTCATTATCAGATGGATACCCCATCGCAATCTTCATGATGAAACGGTCCAATTGTGCTTCAGGTAGTGGGAAAGTTCCTTCTAATTCAACTGGATTTTGAGTGGCTAGCACAAGGAAGGGTTGCGGTAATTTGTGGGTGGTGATGTCAATCGTAACCTGCCGTTCCTGCATGGCCTCAAGCAGTGCAGATTGTGTTCTAGGCGTGGCTCGATTGATTTCATCAGCTAGCAATATCTGTGAAAAGATGGGGCCAGCTCGGAACTCAAACTCTTTTGCTTTTTGGTCAAAATAATAGATACCTGTCACATCAGACGGGAGAAGGTCAGGGGTAAATTGAACTCGACGAAAAGTTGACCCAAGAGATGCGGCTATTGTTTTTGCCAACATTGTTTTGCCAGTCCCGGGAACATCCTCTAAAAGTAAGTGACCCTGACACAGCATCGCAATAAGCGCTAGATCAATGATGTCATCCTTCCCGATGATGACTTTTTGGATGTTATCTTTTAATTTTTGTGCATTTGTTTCAATCATGAAGTGTATCTTTTTTAGGTGATAATTAGTCTTTAATGAATCGATACCAATTATCCATGAAGTATTATCTTGTCTAATACAAAATCAACTCAATTTCGTATCAGATTTGCGATGATACAAAGTCGAGAATATCGATCTTAGTTAGAATGCCTTTAATTTTCCCATCAACGGCTATCACAACCACATTGCGATTGCTAAAGATTGCCATGAGTGTTTCTAATGGCGTGTTTGGCCGAACGACAGGCACATTTGGATCAACAATCGATTCAATTGTCTCGTCGGGTTCATGAACATGATCGGTGAGAAGCATATGATTGAGTAGATCAATTTCCGTGACGATTCCTACAAGCAAATCATTTTCATCGACGACGGGAAGCTGCGATATGTTGTGCTTTTTGAGGATGCTAATCACATCTTTCATATTATCGGTGGTGCGGGCGGTCAAAATTTCAGTGACATCTTTACCAGATTGCACATCGCTCGCCCGGTAATCAACCCAGGCGCGTTCGAGGAAGCTGTTTTCTCGCATCCAATCATCATTGTAAATTTTGCTAAGATAGCGTGACCCAGAATCGGGCAAAATGATGACAACAACATCATCTTCAGTCAGGTTTTGTTCTCGTGCATATTTAACAGCACCAATAATGGCTGCACCGCAAGAACCACCTGCAAAGATGCCTTCTTCTCGCACTAATCGTCGCGTCATTAAAAAGCATTCACGGTCGTTTACTTGGACAACCGTGTCCACAATGCTTAAATCAGTGGTGCTAGGTAAGAAATCTTCCCCGATACCTTCGACTTTATAGCCATCTGCCTTTGTGAAATTGCCGCTTTTATGAAGTTCATAAAGAATCGATCCAATCGGATCTACCCCAACAATTTGAACGTCTGGATTTTTTTCTTTGAGGTATTTACCGACACCACTTATGGTGCCACCAGTCCCCATGCCAGCAACAAAATGAGTGATTTTCCCTTTGGTCTGTTCCCAAATTTCAGGACCTGTTGATTGAACGTGCGTAAGAGGATTAACAGGATTGTGGTATTGGTTTGCGAGGATGGCATTTGGGGTATCTTCGACGAGCTGATTGGCAACTGAATAATAAGAGCGGGGGTCTTCGGGCTCAACGGCCGTTGGTGTGACAACCACCCGTGCGCCATACGCTCTAAGTAGCTGGATTTTTTCCTGAGACATTTTGTCTGGCATCACAAAAATGGTGCGATACCCTTTGATTGCGGCTGCAATTGCGAGACCAACCCCTGTGTTGCCAGAGGTCGATTCAACAATAGTGCCCCCGGGTTTAAGTTTTCCAGAACGTTCAGCATCTTCGATGATGGTTGGCCCGATACGATCTTTGACGGACCCACCAGGATTAAAATATTCGACTTTAACTAAAATGGTGCAGGGAAGATCGCTTCCTATAGAGTTAAGCCGGACGAGCGGCGTATTGCCAATCGTCCCCAGAATATTTTCATGAAAGTCCATTTCATTGACTGCTTTTGTCATGTTTTGTCACCTTATGTGCTGTAAGATTTGTGTAGCTTGATTTGATTGGTAATAATTGATTGATGTGGAGAACAATAAGGTTCTTACAAATTGCGCAAAGTGGGCAAATGCTCTCCTGAAAATGATTTTCAATATGGCACTGATATTTAAATAGGCTAACTGAAAATCACTAAATTGGATTTTTTGAACGCCTCTTATTATAGGGTGGGAGACTTCGTTTTTAAAATGGATGCATCATTCATAAGTAATGATTAATTGTTCAGCAATTTGTTGGCGTATAATTTTTAAATAAGGATAAGACGAACTTGAGCGACGATGTAATTATCTATTCAGACGGTGGATCAGATCCAAACCCAGGAATTGGTGGGTGGGCAGCCATCTTGAAGTTTGGTGAACACGAAAAAATACTGACTGGGAACGACCCAGAAACAACGAACAATCGTATGGAGCTAACAGCAGCTGTTCGTGCATTGGGGGCGTTGAAACGGCCGTGTTCGATCCAGTTCTATACGGACTCCCAATATTTAAGACGAGGGATTACAGAATGGATTGAGGGCTGGGAAGCCAAAGGGTGGAAGAACAAATCGGGGAAGCCGATCCAAAATGTGGATCTTTGGAAAGCGCTCAAACCGCTTGTTGGAATACATACTATTGAGTGGCACTGGGTTAAGGGGCATGCGGGCAATGTGATGAATGAGCGAGTGGACGTCCTTGCGCGTCAAGCCCGTTTGGACATTACTCCTGAAGATACACTTCCTGATGACGTGCCGAAGCTTTATTTGCGAGGGTCTTGTAAAGGGAATCCCGGCCCAGGTGCTTGGGGGGCTGTCCTTGAAGTAGATGGTGAGACGGAGCAGTTGAGTGGAACGGCCGTTGAAACCACCAACAACCGCATGGAACTCAACGCAGCGATTGAAGGCATTCTTTTATTACCTGCAGGTAGCTCCGTGCAAATCTTCACAACCTCTGATTACGTCTTCCAAGGAATTACAAAGTGGATTATTGGCTGGCGAAAAAGAAACTGGGTCAAAAAAGACGATAAGCCCGTCGCGAATGCCGATCTGTGGCAAGCGCTCGATGCGCTTACTGATCAATATTCAATTAAATGGGTCAATGCAAAGGGGCAGGCGTTAAAGGGATTAGAGGAGGCGAGCAAGATCGCTTCTGAAACTTTGAAGTTAATTTAGTAAAAACTAGGTTTCTCGAAGATAGCGACAAGTCGCGTGCAAAAAGCCAAAATTTCCAACAGGTGGGGTTAATTCCATAATCTCAATGATCTCAAAAACATGACCATCAAAAGTTAGTTCTTCTCCCACCTCAGGTTTTTCGTTGATATTAATAATAGCGCCTGGATGTTCTCCACCTTCTACAACATAACTTATTTTGTAGAACAGCTCATTCTCCATTCTTAACATCTCCAAAAACTACTCCTTACTGCTTCTGTCAATAAAAGATACCAGTAAATCACAACGTTCTGACAGTTAAAATTAAAGCTCTGCTAAATTTCGGTGTCTTAACTTAAAGGCTAAATCAAGTGCCATATTTCGCATGACGACAAACCCGATGTAGGTATTATCATTGCACAAAGATTGGAATGTGTCACGTTCAATCTTAAATAATCGGGCGCCATTCTTGGTTGAGCGAACGGATGCTGAACGATATCCTTGGTCTATTAAGGCCATTTCTCCGACAACTTGGCCTTGTCCAAGGATAACTAAGCTTCTGGAATTGTTCAATCCATTGATATAAACATCCACAGTCCCTTCCGCAATAATATACATCTGGCTACCCGTCGTATTTTGTTCAATAAATGTGGTCTGGGGTTGAATTTGAATTTCTTCACAAATGTCTACAACTTGTTGTAAATCTGGTTCGTTTAAACCAGAAAATAGCTGTACTCTTTTTAATAGATCGACCATTGTCATATGTTTTTGATTCCCGTATTTTATTGAACAACGTTTGGACATTTAGATGGTGTACTGGTAAAATGCCACTGCTTTAGAGACCTGAAAAACTCAATTGCCGAAGTGGCGAAACTGGCAGACGCGCTACGTTCAGGGCGTAGTGAGCATTACGCTCGTGTGGGTTCGAATCCCACCTTCGGCATTATCCTCAAATCG
This sequence comes from Anaerolineae bacterium, assembly GCA_028284105.1. Taxonomy (GTDB): domain Bacteria; phylum Chloroflexota; class Anaerolineae; order Promineifilales; family Promineifilaceae; genus QQUD01. The sequence continues at coordinate 1,965 of JANQSK010000589.1, read as the reverse complement.
CCTGACAATTTTAACCCTCTTCAATCATCTATAATCAATGCGCATTGTGACGCATAATCAGGAATGAGTCAACCTGTTTTTAAAACTGTCCCCTAACTAAATAACCAAAAATTTCTTTTGAGAAATTCATCACGAAAGGTATAATCACAGAACTGAATTACGTGAACATAAATTTGAGGAACATCAAATGATTTTTGTAATAGCTGTTGCTGCGGTCTTTCTCCCAATTCTTCTTGGATTTGGGCTTGCTACGGGAATATCCCGATTTGACCAAGTAGTTGAAACAACAAAAGAAGAAGTAGATAACAAAGATAGGGGATATAACCCTAATGCAACGATGGGATATCGCATTCGAACGACTGAAGATGCTGATGCCCAAATTAAAGAAGCTCGTATCTTGGCGGCAAAAAAAGCAGCTGCTACTCCTCGAGGCGCCAATGTTCGGATTGGAACACTTGGGAATACCCAATTAAAATCGGCGTGGGAAGAAGCTGACGAAGATCCTTTGACAGCAGCACGGATTGCAGAATTCCATGGTTGGGAAGGTGTGAAATCTGGTGCAGTCATCGCTGCTGCCGGTGCACCAGTTGCAGTAGCCGGTGCTGTTGCTCCTGGTGGAAAAGTTAAACTAGTTGCTGGCAAAGATTATCCAGTTATCGAAATTACGGACAGTATGTCTAAGCCTGAAAAGGCTAAAGCCCGAATTGCGAATTCAAAAGCGAAATATGCGGCTTATAAAGCTGCTAAGGCATCAGGTGCGCCAGTTGCAGCAGCGGCTCCAGTAGCGGCGGCTCCAGCGGCAGCAGCCCCAGTAGCGGCAGCCCCAGCAGCAGTTGATGTCAATATTGAACCACCTACTTATGTTGAAATTACCGATGATATGACCAAGCAAGAGGTTGCAAAGGCACGAATTGCAAACTCAAAAGCGAAATCAGCATACAACAAAGCGCTGAAAGCTGCGGGGATTGATCCCAAAACGGTAAAAGACGGTCAGGTTGTGACTGTTGCGGCGGCAGCACCTGCAGCGGCTGCTGCACCTGCTCCGGCGGCAGCGCCTGCTCCGGCAGCCCCAGCAGCAGTTGACGTATCTTCTATACCAAAACCTGAATATATCGAAATTACAGATGATATGGATAAACAAGAAAAGGCAAAAGCCCGCATTGCAAATTCAAAGGCTAAATCAGCTTACAATAAAGCGCTAAAAGCAGCAGGGATTGATCCAAAGTCTGTAAAATAGCTTTATATAAAAAGTTTATAGAGAAACAGAATTAAAGTTTTAAGCGGCACCATTTTGGTGCCGCTTTTTTTGTGCCTATGCTTCAAGGTGGTTTTTTAGGCCTGAGAGAAGAGAGTCCATGCCGTTTCGATAAGTGTTTTTCACAAAGAGGGAGTCCATCAGTTTTCCAACTGGTCCATATTTCATTTCGTAAATCGGAGAGAGCAAAACTTCAGTTTGAGTTTGATTAAGTGCTTTTAATGTGAATCGAATATCGATAGTCTTAAATGGCATGTTGGTATTGGTCACGCGCATCGTGAGTGCTTGTTCTGGTTCCCATTTGACCACTTCTTCATCAAGGAAGTTTTTTCCACCTAGATCGCAGTAGCGTGTGGCTCCTACTCCTTCTGCTTGTTGGTCTGAGGTAACGTATGATTTGACAACGCCTGGATTCCAATTGGCAATATTACCGATATCTGCGAGTGCATTCCAAACGGCCGTTTTTGAGGCATTGACGGTTGTTTTAGTTTCAAAAGTTCCCATTGTGTATTCCTTAAGTTGAATTTAGCCCCATTTTGCATCATATCAATTGCCAGAGATATGAAAAAGTGTGCCAAACTGTGCCAACTTAAGGTTATTGGCTTGACCATTGGCCACAACCAAAAAACACTAAATCAAAAAGTTGATCCACAAACTGCTCAAGGTTGTAAGCTCTTTGTCGAGAAAAGTTACTAATTGCAAAGTGCTCC
>JANQSK010000587.1 GCA_028284105.1 Anaerolineae bacterium | reverse complement strand
CGTCGTGTACAACGAAAACTATATTTCACTGCCCATGCAACACAAAATTTCACCAGAGCGTCCCCAAAAAACTGATTCGCCAAAGATTGCTTATCATTGGCAACAAAAGAATGTTGCTTTTACAGCGGAAGCCCAAACAGTGGGTGAAGCCAAGCCGTTGTCTCTGGAGTCTGAAGAGGCGTTTATTACAGAACATTATTGGGGATATGCCAAACAGCGAGATGGGGGCACCGTTGAGTATCAGGTCATGCACCCGTCGTGGAACGTGTGGCAAGTCAATGATTATCAAATTCGCGGGGATTTTGGCACTCTGTATGGGGATGAATTTGGCCCCGCTTTAAAACAAGCCCCCGCTTCTGTTTTTGTAGCAGATGGATCTCCTATTACTGTTCACAAAGGTGTAAGAATTTGAAATTTGAATGCCTGACTTTTTATCAGTAGCTGCCTGAGTCTGTCAAAGGCAATTGTGTAGGCCAGGCTTCGACAGGCTCAGCCTTCGATTCATCTGAATAGATTTTCTAGGCATATTCCTGCAGGGCATCAGAAATGAGTTTGGAGACGTCATTTTGATGCTTATCAATAAAGGCTCTTACTTCCTCACGGCTTCTTAACCAGCCTGAATGGGTGAGCCGATAGGCAATCGCCTGAAGCGTTTCAAACCAAACCATCGTGCTGAAAGCAAGCAGCGGCAAGGCAATAAAAACAATAACCCCATACATGTTGCCTAACTGATTCCAAATCCAAATTGACAGACCAAACCATGTCACTAATAAAAAGAGCACCCCACCCACTATTTTGGCTAGGCTGAGCTGTGTATCGTCACCAAGTATTGCTTTTTCAGCAATAAACCCCGATAAGCGGTAAGGTATATAAAAGATGAGCAGCCCTAATGCTGCAAATGGGGTAATAAGGGTTAAGCCTGCAAAGCGTGAAATTAGATGCCCCCATGAGACTGGCGGTAAATCGGGTTGCCAAGGATTGCGCAATCCCAGTGAACGGCCAAGCTGATCATATTGGCGCATTGCATCCACAATTTTATTGAGTCTTGCTGGGTTTTGTTGTTTTAATTTTGTATAAGCGCTTAAGAGCGATTGCATTTGTGTATGCTGAGATTCAAGTTTTGAACGGCCCTTGTTTAATAAGTTGACGACCAGCGGTAGGGTTCTCAATATTTCGTGTGATTCGGCCTGAAGGACAACTTCGTCAAGGCTTTCATCTAGTTTTTCTGTGAGCTGCCTGACCGTTTCGCGTTCATCTTTTTCATACCCCTCACGATAATCCTCGAGGGTAAAAGGTTCACCTACCACTAGCAAAACGGAGGAACGAAAACGAGATTTGTGTTCATACCACAGACCAATTGGCACAATGGGGATGTCTCCTGACCAGTCGCTTTCAGCCTCGTTGAGCAGCGCTATTCGTGCGGCACCTGTTTTTAAAGGCAGCAATTGAGACCCTGAATGGGTGACCTTTTCCGGAAATAGGGCCAAGATACCCCCATCTCGTAAATGCTTGCCTGCCTTTTGGAATGAGGCTTCATTCCGTTCAGCCACATCCCCCTTAGGTCCAAACCATTTGCCATCGTCTTTATGCCGATAGATTGGAATGGCATTGAACAGTTTAACGAAGCTGCTAATGATGGGGATGCCCCAGAGGGTGCTTTTGGCTAAGAATGAAATCGGTCGCTCCAATTTAATCATTAAGGGAACGGGATCAATGATGCCATTGGGGTGGTTACTGATCACAATCATTCCCCCTGATTGTGGGACCTTTTCTGCTCCCTCGATTTCGATGAGGGGATAAAATATAGAAATGAGCCAATAAATCAAGCGACGCATAGTCAGAAGTTTAATGGATAAGTGGCATTTTTAAAACGGCCGTTTTTAATCAATTTTTAAATGGTGAACGATGCCAAAAGCAGAGAGTGAGAGATGACCAATTTAATCGAGCTAAATGACTCATTTCTGATTGTCATTGATGTGCAAGATTTTTTTATTGAGAAACTAGAAGAAGAAATTCGAGCTCCCTTGTTGAGTCGGATGGATTGGCTCATCGATGTTGCAAAAGGGCTGGAGCTTCCCATCTTGTGTACAGCAGAAGATATTTCCAATTGTGGAGAAGTAACGGCTGTTCTTGCGAATCGACTGCCCGCTGAGACCAAAGTTTTTAATAAGATGGTTTTTGGGTTAGCTGGTCAAGAAAATATTATGGCAGCTGTGAAGAAAATTGGTCGAAAAACGGCCGTTTTGGTTGGACTCGAAACGGATGTTTGTGTAGCACAATCTGCTTTGGGCTTGTTAGATGCGGGCTACCGTGTTGTGGTGCCGGTTGACGCCGTTGGATCTCCAGGAACCGCTCATCAATTTGGGCTAAAGCGGATGGAGCAAGCTGGCGTTATTCTGTCATCGGTCAAAGGGTTGTACTACGAGTGGGTTCGCACGGTGCCGAAAGATGACGCTGTTAAACAGGAAATTATAAGCAAACTTGATGCCCCCATGGGCGTCACACTGTAGGTGAAAGATGGAAAAAACACAGTTAACAGGTCGGGAAGGGCAACGCATCAATTTAGGGAAGCTGTTACAACAATCGGCAGCGTGGTATGGAAAACGGCCGTTTGTGACCCAAGCAGAAACGGGTGAACAGCTAACCTATGAAGCCTTTAACCAATACGTTAATCAAATAGCACATGGGTTACAAGCGATTGGTGTCAAAGAAGGTGACTACATAGGCATTATGCTGCCAACGTGTATCCCATTTTTGGCGTGTTCGTATGCACTCAAAAAGATTGGAGCGATTGAAGTGTCTATTAACAACACGTTTCGAGGGGTATCGTTGGTGCGCATGACTAATTTGACGGGATGCCAGACCATTATTACCTCCTCAAACTTTTTTGATCCCTTGCAAGATGTCTTGTCGGAATTAGATCAATTGCGGCGTTTCGTTGTTACTGATGACGTTCAAACTGGGCAGGCAGTTTTTCCTTCGCTAGACATCGATGGGTTAGATGACATACTGTCGGATAATCGATCGGATTTTGCATGTGATTTTCGGGATGACGAAACGGCCGTTATTCTCTTTACCTCGGGTACAACTGGCGTTTCGAAAGGGTGTGCCATTCCACATCGTAGCTCCGTGAGAGCAGCAGAATCAATGATCGAGGCGTTTTCACTAACCGAAACTGATTGTGTCTATTCACCATATCCA
>JANQSK010000586.1 GCA_028284105.1 Anaerolineae bacterium | reverse complement strand
TTATACTTCTTAACCATAAAAGCAGCTAGTGATCAGCTTAGTTACCATTGGCATCGGGCATTTTTAATTGATTATATGATGCGTCGCGGTGATTTAGATAGCGTGCCTAAAGCTAGAATGGCTGGCATTGCATTAGATGAATTATTAAAAACGACAACCACAAGCCCCTTAATGCAGCTTGCGAGCCAAATCTCTGAGGGGTTTAAGCACGTTTCACGAACGACATGGAACTTTTTGCGTCGAAATCAGGAAGATAAGGTTGTCATCAATGCCAGAGAGGAGATGGAAGCCTCTTGGAATGATTTTAGTAGTTATCTAGTTCAACTGGCTGAAAATTATGAATCTAATTTCAATCAATTGGATAGCCAAGTGTTACAAGAAGATATTAAAGTAAATGATGAAATATGAGTTTGAACCCATCGATGGGCTTTGGCGTTTCCATTTAATCTATCTTGTCTTGATGATTATTCTGGGATTGAGTTTTTTCCCATTAGATTTGTACTTGTCTTTCTTTGTCGTAGCAAGTGCAGCATTGATTGGTTTAGGAGCTGCCCGTTTTGAATGGCACTTAACTTCTCATGTTTTTGCAGTCGTGATCGGCTTATTGAGTCCTGTAATCTTTTTCGCTTCCATGCTTTGGTGGCACACTTTAATTGCTATATTAGTCATGTTGATTGTTGGATTTATTCTTCGAGAATATCTATTTTAAATCGCACTAATTACAAATTCTTAGATGCGAATAACGCTGATTCAAGCTCCCCAATTAAATCGACAAAAGTTTTAATAATGGTATGAGTTGCTTGAGGGTTTCCTCTGTAGCTTTTTGGTGTTCCGTTTCCTTTATCTAGGAAAACAACTCTGATTGTTGAACAGAGTTCTATCTGAATACAGGGGAGGCCTATCTGTTCAGATACAAATCGAGTAATTGTGTTGTTTGATAAACCACCGGTAAATCGTGAATGATTATTAACGAAGGTTTGCCAGTTTAATTTTGACAATGATTTAGCATTTGACTCTGAAATTTTCTGAAATTGATGATTCTGTAAGATGTGTTCGATTAGCTGGATTTCATTGGGGCAACTACGGCCGTTTATGGTTCCAAGAGCGATACCAATTTTGTGCCAATTCGACATTCCGTGGATATCAATTACAAATTGAATATTGTGTTCTTCTACAACTCGTTTGAGCAATGATTTATACGGTGAATATTGGTCCCAATTAGGATCTGCAGGCAGGCGATAATTGACGTATAAGGTATGAGCACCCGTTAACTCAGCTAATAAAATAGCAAGTGAGCCTGTAAATCCTTCGGCACGTTTTAAACGGCCGTTTCTCATATGAATCGCACTATGGGGGGCAGAAACTAAAATAGGGACACGACCTGGCAGATGAACAAAAGGTGATTCTCCGTAAGGGATTGGAGCCGAATAGTGAACGCTTTTTTCATATTCTAAAAGTGCTGGTAACCAAGTTGATTCATTCATAGGATGTGCCGTGTTTGACCAATTATACCCCCTGTTTTATAATGTCGATTAGAAGAAAAAAGCTTTATTTTTATTAAGTATTATTAGTAGGGAGATATCGCAAAACCTCATCACGAACGCCTATTTTGGCGAATCTTGCGAAATACCCACATTTGGTTGATTTTTCCAAAAATAGAATGTCCAATCGACGAACGATTCAATATGATGTCAGCAGGACCGGAGCGCAGCAGAGTTGACTGAAGCTGACCCCTCCGAACCTCCAGAGTCTGATAAACAGTCGTATACCCAAGAGATTCAGATATTAAATAATTGTGGCCAATAGCACATAGTTGTTGCTGTTGGCCTTTTTACGTTTGGAAATGTCCATAAAGTGCACCTAAAATGATCGACATCCTTTTTATAATTTTAATGATTATTATTTTTGTTGGCCTGAACGGCTTTTTTGTAGCGGCCGAATTTTCGGCCGTGGCTGTTCGCCGCACAAAAATAACCCAAATGGCAGCAGAAGATAATCGTGCTGCGCAACAATTGCTTCCGATATTGGAATCAACAGCGAAAAAAGATAAATTTTTGGCTGCCACCCAAATCGGTATCACCATATCCTCCTTGATTTTGGGTATTTATGGGCAAAATGCGATTGTGCCACGATTATTGGAACCGATTTCTGGTCTAGTTGCTCAAGTAAATTCATTTTTTGCCAATACAGTGAATTTGCCCAATGTGCAGTTTAATCCAGCAACAATGTCAGAAGCAGCATCCTTTGCGGTTGTCATTACTATCTTGACAATTATTCAGGTGGTTTTAGGGGAATTGCTTCCAAAATCAGTGGCAATTCAATTTCCTGAACGTGTTGCAACTGCTTTGGTATTTCCTATGAAAATATCACAAGCAATCTTGAGCTTGTTAATCGGCATATTTAACGGCAGTGGGTTGTTGCTTTTGCGGTTAATTCCTGGTGCAAACAGTAAAAAGAGCCAAGCACATTCTCCAGAAGAAATAGAAATACTTGTCACTGAAAGCCATGAAGGTGGCATGCTAGATGATCAGGCTCGTCAACTATTACGAAATGCATTCCGTTTGCGTGATTTAACGGCCAGACAAGTAATGGTTCATCGAACAAAAATGATTACGGCATCAGAGGATTCATCAACTTTAACATTATTAGAGCTAGCGATTGAAGCTGGCTTTACGAGAATCCCTCTTCACTCAAAAGATTCTGAAGATGAAATTGTAGGCTTTATTCATGTGAAAGATTTATTCAGACTCAAAGTGAAGAATAGCGACCTCTTGGACGACATTATTCGTAAGGCTGTGTATGTTCCAGAGACTATGCCCGTACTGGAGATTTGGGAGAAGCTGAATAACGAAGGGGAATACATGGTGATTGTTTTCGACGAGTTCGGAAGCACAACTGGCATGATTACTTTTGAAGATCTAATCGAAGAGATTTTTGGTGAGCTTCAAGATGAGTTTGATGATGAAATGGCGCTTATCGCTCGAGATAAAGAAGGTCGTATCCATTTGAGAGGTGATCTGCTCGTCTCGGATGTAAATGAATATTTGGAACTCAATCTTCCAGAAGAAACGGCCGATACTTTGGGCGGACTAATCATTAGCGAGTTGGGGCATCCTCCAAAAGAAGGTGAAGAGATAACAATTAGCAATATTGTTATTCAAGTAGAGCAAATGGAAGATTTTAGTGTACAGGAAGTTTCTTTGATTTTAGCCAAAGACAATAATGTGTCCCCTTATAGCGAGTGGGAGGTAGAAGATTATGAGTAAGCTACTTTTACTTCTTGCTACCCCAGGAGTAACTCTCTTTTCGTTCTTTTTTGTTGCATCAGCGGCAGAAGGTGAGCTTCCCCCGTATTCTGTTTTGATCATACCTGCGATTGTTATTATCGTGTTGGTTGTGCTAAATGGATTCTTTGTTGCTGCAGAGATTGCCATTGTGGGTGTTCGCTCCAGCCAAGTTGAGCATATGGCCGAAGAAGGGGACGTTATTGCAAAAGAGATCTTCGATGTTGTTGATTCCCGAGAGAAACAGGATACGTTTATTGCGACGGCGCAGCTTGGTATTACGATCGCATCACTTGGACTTGCTCAATATGCTGAACCAGAAATCGATCATTTTCTGGCACCCCGTATTCAACAATGGAGCGGTCTGCATGCAGTAGAAGAATTTTTAACTTCACTGCCTATGTTTGAAAATTTAGATATTGCCCACACCATTAGCTATGTGGTGGCTCTTAGCATCTTGACCTATTTACATGTGGTCATTGGTGAAATGGTTCCAAAATCGCTGGCTTTGATGGATTCGGTTAATGCATCGAAATTTCTTGTGCGACCCATGCGATTTTTCCAAACGGTTTTGTATTGGCCTGTACGCGTTTTGAATTCCATTGGTGCGTGGTTACTCAAATTGTTTGGAGTCAATGTTGTTGAGGGGCATGAGAGGGTGCTAACCGCAGAGGAACTTGAACTTATTGTTTCTGAAAGTGCCGAAGGCGGGCTGCTGAACGAAGAAGAAGAAGAGATGATTCGGAATATCTTCGATTTTGGCGATCGAACGGTTGGGCAGGTGCTCACGCCACGCCGAAAAGTACAGGCTATTCCTGTCGAGATGCCCTACGAAGAGATTATGGCGTATGCTTCTGATAGCAACCACAGTCGTTTCCCTGTCTTTGAAGATAATTTGGATCATATTATTGGAATGATTCACATCAAAGATTTGGCTCGCCAATCATTAAAACCCAATAGTCAATTTGATATTCGATTGATGTTACGTTCAATCCCCGTTGTATCAGAGGATCAACAAGTAGAAACATTATTAGCGTCTTTCAAACGAGATCGCCAACATTTGGCTGTTGTGCTTGATGAATTTGGCGGAATGGCTGGTGTGGTTACTCTTGAAGATTTGGTAGAAGAGGTTGTTGGGGAAGTTCGCGATGAATTTGACCAAGAAAAGGAACCTCTTATTGAAGTTGCCCCAGGCATTGTTGAAATGAAGGGGGAGTATCTGGTTGATGATCTCGTTGAGGATATTGTGTATTTAGGGGAATTAGAGGATTTGCCAGACGTCACGACCGTTGGTGGATTGATAGTGGCGAAGTTAGGTCGTCCGCCTGCCGTTGGAGATCAGGTGACTTATAACGAGGAAAAAGTGCGATTAAAAGTTTTAGCTGTTGATGGTCGAGCTGTGGTTCGGGTGAGGTTAGAATTTTTGGTTGCCGAAGAGGATCAAGTAGAATCTAATTCATCAGAAAATAGTGCTGAAAATGCTGAAGAGAATTCTACATTTTTAGATCAAATACGTGAACGGAGGAAACGCTGGGATTCATGAGCACGATATTGACAATACATGGCGAAATTCGCTGGATTGTGGCCATTTTGGCTGTTGTTCTGCTTGTAAAAAATTCAATTGGCCTTATCCAAAAACGGCCGTATACAAAGCTAGATCGTCAATTGATGATAGGATATGCTGTTTCATTGGGCATCAATTTTATTTTGGGTTTGATTTTGCTGTTTAGTTTAGGCGGTGGATTCCCAACCTACAGGATTGAGCATGCGGTGACCATGCTATTGGCAATGTTTGTGGCCTCACGCTCATCCAAGTGGTCAAAGCTTGAAGAGTATTCAATCATTTATCGAAACAATCTGATTGTCGTTGGCCTTTCGCTTGTGCTTATTTTTGTTGGCGTGATGCGGTTACGCGGTGGATGGGTTTGGTAATAAACTAAATAAACTACTTATTGAGCAAGAATTTAGAGGGCAGGCACTATTAAGTGCCTGCCCTTTTTATTTACAAATTGTAGATTTCTGTGAATTTTTGGGTTGCATAGCGAACGAATGGTTCGTGGCTAAGTGATTGTCCTGTAGCACGTTGAATAAGTTCACTTGGTGGGAATTTACGGCCGTGTTGGTGAATGTTTTCACCTAACCAACTCACAAGTGAAGCCGTTTTCCCTTCAGCCATGTCTGATTGGATGCTTGGATTTTGAGAAACGGCCGTTTCATATAGCTGAGCTGAATAAAGATTGCCAAGTGCGTAGGTTGGGAAGTAACCAAATCCTGGAA